>NZ_JADYXI010000010.1:0-178311 GCF_015864375.1 Pseudoalteromonas sp. SWYJZ19 | reverse complement strand
CGTATCAAGTAACCAATGACTAAGCATAAAAATACCCTCATAATCAAAAGATGATAAGGGTATTGTGAAGCAACCAAAAGATCGGTCAACCGATCAAAAATACCTTAACTGATCGGTGTTATGCTTATAGGGGCTTTAATTTAACAATAGAATAACAAGACTATTTTAAATCAAGTGCCAATAGCTGTGTATGCGCTGTTATATAAACGCGGTTTTGTGATTGGTTAAACGTTAGATTAGCACTAATATTTGGCATTTCAATTTGAGCTAGTAGCTCAGCATTTTTATTAAATAACCATAACCCATTGGGACCTGTAGCAAATATAATCCCACTTTTATGTACCTTTAAGCCATCTGGTAAGCCTTGGTCATGCTTAATTGCTGGTGGTAATTCATAAAATAAAGATTTACTTATCACTGCACCGCTGTCATTTAAATCATACTGATACCACGCAGGTTTATTAGCATTAGATGCCGCCACATATAAGGTTTTATTATCAGCTGATAATGCGACCCCATTAGGATAAATAAGATCACGATCCAATAAGGTAAGTTCCCCTGTATTTTTAAGTGAATATACCCCCTGAAACTTAAGCTCTTTGCCTTCATCATCTAATTGATTAGGTAAACCATAGGGTGGATCACTAAAATAAAGCATGCCTTGGTCGTTAAAAACGCCATCGTTTGGGCTGTTAAACTTTTGTCCATTATAATGACTTACAATTTGTAGGTATTGTGGTTTAGGCGTGCTTAATGGCGTCTTCATTTTTGATATAACACGTGAGCGCGATTGCAAAAGCACAAGCTCATTTTGTTTATTTACAATTAAACCATTTGAATAGCCACTATGCGCTAAGTACAAACTTGCACCTTTACCTGGTGTATATTTATAAACCTGATGATTAGGTATATCAGAATATAATAAATATCCTCCTTGATTAACCCAAACCGGCCCCTCTAGCCAGTCATAACCCGAAGCGAGGGGTTTAACATGGCTATTTAAGTTAAGCACTTCAAGCGCTTGCTCATTAAATATTTTGTAGGGGCCTTGCTCGAATAAAAGTGTGTTACTTTGCTTAGCAGATACACCCAAACAGAAAACACACACAGCGCTTAGTATATATTTAATTTTTTGCATTATTATACCTGCGTTCATACAACGATTTATTCACGCTTTTAGCTGCATCTACAAGCGGTTTGTAAGGAATGTCCGTTACATTTACAAAGCCTACATTGTAGTTTTCACCATCGTATGCTCGCCCAGTTAGTGGAGAGTCTATGTATTGAAACCAATGCGCACCAACAAAATATGGGTTATCTATAACGCTATTCATATATTTTTTGTATTTAGTACCACGCTCTTGCTGAGATTGAGTGTGTATAAGGCCTGGGTTTAATAGCCCAGAATCAAGCGCACCATTATGAAATTCACCTATTATGCTTGGCATGTCTATATCAGATAAAAATGCCCAAAAATCTTCATTTAATCCCTCTCGGTAATAGTTGTAGCTCATCACATCTACATGCGCGGCAGCGGCGGCTCTTATTTCAGGCGTCATACCCCAGTCAGCAAAACGTGCTCCCATATTCAGCTGATTTGGAAGGTGTTTAGCTATAGCCGCGTCAACCACTGCAAAATACTGATTAGCATAATGAAATAACATCGCTGATAAATCGATATTAGTTTGCTCGTTAAACTGCGTGAGTGCGACGCCTGCAGCAAACTCATCCCATGAGGCAATACGTGTATTCCATGCTTTATTAAGTTTGCTAATTTGGCTGTACTTATTTTTCATTAAGGTAACAAATTGTGCTTTAGTCGGGCTATTTTGGGCGTTATTTTTAAGTGTATTAATAGCAATACCATAACGTGAGGCGTCAGAATTCATCATGCCCCAGCTTTTTTCGTTATCAATAAATACACCAACACACCAAGGACTGTTTTTAACTTGCTGGGCTACTTTTGCAAGCGTTACATCTGCGCGCTCAACGAATAATGGATCAAATGGGTCAGGTAATGGGCTCCAGTAGTCGTTACCACTGCTTACCGTTTTGAAATTACCAATGATCCACGCATTAGCAAAGTAAGGTAATTGGTTAGTATGGTAATAGTCTTCTTCTATCCAATTGCCAAAAGAAGTAAAGCCCCATGAAAGCATGCGTTTTACAGTGGTATTTTGCCACTGTTTCATTAAGTCGTTGTTGTTATGGGTTTGATATTTTCGCTCTAAATTAGCGCGATAAAAGCTAAACGTTTCACCTTTTTTAATTGCACCACTGTGAACTTCGCGTCTGTAGCCGTAATTATCTGCTAAAGGGTTATTTTGCTCGGGTAGCCAATTAAACATATCAGATCTTAGTGTTGAGCTTTTATAACGTGTTGACCACGCAGTTTTTGGAGCTGGATTTAATCCTAATGAATCCTCTGGTGTTAAATCATTAGCTTCGCGCTGCTTAATATAGCTTTGGTCAAAATCGTAACCGGTAATAGTTGAAGTATTTGCCATACGAACGTTATCAATGCCGGTTGAAAAAAACAGATAACCTTCTGGGTCGACTAAACTCCATTTCCCTTTGTATTTTTCGGTTCTAAAATATCCCGTTGCCTTTAATTGTGGGCCGTTTTTCCAGCCACTATATTTAGAACGTCCTTTCATTGGTGAGTTTTGTAAGTTAATTTGCTCTTTTTGAGAAATAACTTGTAGCTGCTCTGTTGAAGATACTTTATTGGTAAAGTCTAATTTTGCATTTTGCCCAAATTTATCAACTAACCCTTTTAGATAGTTAGTATCAAAATTAGTTGGCTTTATAAGGCGTAAGTTGTCTATTAAAATTCGTTTATCGTCAAGTAGCCCTTTTACTCCAAATGATATTTTTACAATGCTGCTAACGTCGATATTTTTTTGTCCGCCTCTATAGATTATTGGCGTATAACTGCTTTTCCAACTTGGTGGGTTTGAGCGAATACCTGAATTAACATTTAAATTTGCGCCTTTTAATTCTATGTAATACGTATTTTGAGACTTTGCTGGCACAACAACACTTCGAGTTTGAAATTGTCCCGACTTGTCTATTGTCTTTATGTATAGGTGAGTAGAAGCCTCATCAGGGTTTTGTATATCAAGTGCAAGGGCAAAGTTTCCTGTTGCTTGCCAATCCCATCCTTTTGGGTTTATAAATTCAAAGTCACTTTCTACATTAGATTTAGATTTTAATGTAACCGCTAGTTTATGGTTTCCACCTTCCTTTATTAATGTACTAAAGCCATTAATTGTATTTATATATTGGCTGTAATTATCCTGTTCAAAATCAAAAATTATATGCTCTTTTTTTAATGGAGTGGCTCCTTTAGTTGAATCTTGATCTGAAGCTTTCGCATTGTGACATCCTGCAAGTACCGATAAACAAAAAAACGAGGATGCTAATTTTACACTATAAGGATTGAGAAACATGTTGGCCTACTATTGTGCGTGTTTAAATGTGTACTTTTGAGCAATAATTGATAGCTAAAAAGCGTTAAAACTACACAAGATAATTACACAAACGACGATATAAAACAATTAACTGTTAACAATGTAATGGATTTTAGAAGTGTTTTATAATAGAGGGAGCTATTAAAAAATATAAATTATAGGTAAAAAACATAAAATTCAATACTTTAAACACTACTCTCCATAATCATTAGCAGATATTCTTTGAGGGTACTACGAGTAGATTTGTTACAGTAAAGTAGAGTTAATGCCAGATTAACTTCTATTGTAAAGCAAACAGTTTATCGGCACTTTTAGTGGTTTGAACGCAAAACACAAGGTTATACTATAACATTGTTGATTCGTTAATTTTGTGGTGTTATATTATATCACAACATAATAACCACGAACCAATATATCCATGACAAAGTTAACATTAATCTCCTCTGCTATTTTTTCTGTTTTATGTTCTCAATCAGCTTTGGCTGCAACCGTTACCGGTAAAGTAATGGATGATAAAAATCAACCAATTAAAAATGCCTCTATCCATGTCCATGGCAAAAACCAAAGCGTTAAAAGTAATGATTTAGGCGAGTTTGCTATCGATATAGATGCAAACAGCCAATTACATATTAGTAAAGACAACTACATAGACTCTCGTATTACTGTTACCGAATCTTCAAATAATCTGTCTGTGTCACTTAAACCAACATCGGTTGAAACAGTGGTTGTTTATGCCTCTGCACTTCATAAGAACAGCCTAGAAATGATTTCTCCTGTAAGTGTGCTATCTGGTGATGAATTAAGAAATAAATCTAAACCAACACTTGGCGAAACTCTTAAAGGTTTACCAGGCGTAAATGCAAGTTACTTTGGCCCTGTATCATCAAGCCCAATTATTCGTGGTTTAGATGGCCCTCGCGTTAAAATCACACAAAATGGATTAGATGCCAGCGATGCGTCGCGAATTGGCCCAGACCACGCGACATCAAGCGACAGCCTAGCGGCAGAGCAAATTGAAGTGTTGCGCGGTCCAAGTACCCTACTTTATGGCTCTGGTGCAATTGGTGGCGTTGTAAACGTGGTTGATAACCGTATTCCTACTAGCAATATCGACGAGCTTACAGGCGCTGCTGAATACAGCCACGATACGGTGTCAAATTCAAACACCGTAGCTGCAAAACTTGAAACAGGTAATGAAGGCTTTAACTTTCATTTTGATGGTACTAAGCGCAGCGGCGATGATTACCAAACACCGACCTTTACTATTGCCGACGATGATGGCGATGTTGAAACCGAAAGCTCGGTAGAAAATACTTTTATTGATAGCGAAACACTCAACTTTGGTACCAGCTATGTTGGCGATCACTTAACGATTGGTTTTTCTTACGGTAGCATTGATACTGATTACGGTATTCCTGGGCATGAGCATCATCACGATCACGAAGGTGAAACTGAAGAAGAGCATGCAGAACATGAAGATGAAGCTGCTGAAGAGCCAGTTTACGCACATTTAGAGCAAGACCGCTGGCAAGGGCTTGTAAGTTACGCTCTTCATAATAACTGGATTGAAACCATCAACCTACGTGTTGGCTATACAGATTATTCACACAGCGAAATTGAAGATGGCGAAATTGGTACTACTTTTAAAAATAAAACGACTGAAGCACGTTTAAATGTAGAGCATAAGTTTGCTGATTGGCACGGAATGATGGGCTATCACTACAGCGATTCTGACTACGATGCAATTGGTGAAGAAGCATTTACACCCGCGAGTGTAACTACAACTAACGCATTATATTTACTAGAAGAGCGTGAATTTGGCGACGTGACAATAGAGCTTGGTGCACGTGTAGAAGATTACAAAATTGAAAGCCAAATCACGGCACACGAACATAGCCACGATGAAGTAGAAATAGATCATAGCGACGAAGAAGCTATTGGATACAATAAAAGCTTTACCAATTTAAGCGCCTCTGCCGGTGCCATTTGGCAGTACAAGCCGGGTCATAGTATTGCGACAAGTATTTCTCACTCAGAAAGAGCTCCGCTTTCTGCAGAGCTTTTATCAAATGGTTTACACATTGCAACAGGTACGTATGAGCTTGGCCTTGGTTATAACATTGAGGGTAATGAAGCACATTTTGAGCCAGAGAATATCAAGCAAGAAACCTCAACAAACCTAGATTTAAGCTTTAGACGTTTTAGCGGTGATTTTGGTTACACCGTTAACTTTTTCTATAACGATATTAAGAACTTTTATTTCCAAGAAAATACAGGTTTAGTTTACGATGAAGAAGATGGTTTAGAATCAGCTATTGGTGCACATGACGATGCTGTTGCGGTTTATCAGTTTACAAGTAAAGACGCAGAGCTTTATGGAATTGAGTTTGACGCACATTACCAAGTAACCCCAAGCGCTATGGTTAAAGTATTTGGTGACTCAACTCGTGCAAAACTAAAAGACGACGAAGGCAACTTACCGCGTATCCCTGCCAATAAATTAGGCTCTGAGTTACAGTACGATTTAGGTGACTTACAACTAACGCTTACAGGTACTCATTACTTTGATCAAAACGATGTAACTGCATTTGAAACAAAAACGGACGGCTATACGTTATTTGATGCACAAGCTAATTACCAATTAGGTTTAGGCAGTGTAGATGCACAGCTTTATATAAACGTGGATAACATTACTGATGAGTTAGGCTTTGTGCATAGCTCATTTATTAAAGATAAAGCCCCACTACCTGGCAGAAACTTCCGCTTTGGTATCCGTGGCTACTTTTAATAGCTGACAAGCTCTTTAGTTTATATATTTAAAAACCGCATTTTATTAAGGCGGTTTTTTATTTTTAGAATATATAATATCAACACGCAGTAATACTTAATCGATTTGAAGGATTAAACCTGACGCTAACTGCGTTAAGAATTTCTGATATACGACTGCATGGATGCAGGAGGTAGAGCAATGCAAAAGCAATTAGTGGTAACAACTAAACAACGAAATTTTTGCCTTGTTATCGACACAATTTTCTTAGCGAAAAATAGATCACTTAATTAAGCTAATTGGTATAAAACTCTTAAATTACAAACACAAAAAAGCCGTATTCAAATTGAATACGGCTTTTTACACTTTTAAATTAAAATGTATTTAATTTAAGAAATGATTTCGTGTAGCTCAACATCAAATACAAGCGTTGAGAAAGGTGCGATTGCAGCACCTGCGCCACGTTCACCATAAGCAAGCTCATGAGGAACGTAGATACGCCATTTAGTACCTACAGGCATCATTTGTAATGCTTCAGTCCAGCCTTTGATCACGCCACCAACTGGAAATTCAGCTGGTTGACCGCGCTCGTATGAGCTATCAAACACAGTACCGTTAATAAGTGTACCGTGGTAATCAACACGTACTGTAGACTCAGCTGTTGGCTTTTCGCCTTCGCCAGTTGCTAGTACTTCGTATTGAAGACCAGACTCAGTTACTGTGATTTCAGGACGTTTTGCGTTTTCTTCTAAGAATGAAATACCTTCTGCAGAAAGTACTTGTGACTCTTCTTCACGACGAGCTTGAATCTCTTCGTTTATTTTTTCAAATGCAGCTTGGATCTCAGGGATCTCAACTTGAAATGCGCTACCAGCGTACGCATCTTTCATGCCTTCAAATACTGAATTTAGGTTTAAGCCTTCAAAAGGATTAGACTTAAGTTGCTCACCCATTTGTAAGCCAATACCGTAACTTGCTTTTTCAGCATCTGTAGTAAAATTATCTGACATAATGTGTTTTTCACGTTTTGTTAGTTAAAAGACGCGACTATGCTATCACAAAATAAACCGCGTTTGGGGCTAGTTTTTGCTGAGTTTTAGCTTAATTAGGCCAACAATATAACTACAAAGCGGCAAACTGAATAAAATTCCAACAAGTAGAGGCATTGTTAGTAATCCTGATTCGCCAAACAGTAAAAATGGCACTACAAGCAGCCCTATACAACCAATAAAAACAGAGCCAATAACTGGCCAATGCTTATCGTATTTGGTAATAAGATGGGCAGCTAAAACATTAAAACCAACACCATAAATTAAACCGGTAATTAATGGATACTCTGGTTGAGCGTCTATAGCCATTTTTACTAATAAGCTAATAGCACTTTGATAGCAGTAACCAAATACCGTCCATAATAAAAGATGTTTTATTAATTTCTGCGAGGTTGGTAGGTTTGTTGCTTTAGTCATTTAGAAACTCCACAAAGCAAAAAACCGCCCATAAGGCGGTTTTTTTTAAATAATGGTGGAGAGATAGGGATTTGAACCCTAGATGGGCTATAAACCCATGCCGGTTTTCAAGACCGGTGCATTCGACCACTCTGCCATCTCTCCGCACGGCGCGAATAATATGGCTAAATACATAACTTGTAAAGAGCTAAATAGAAATTAATATAAAATATTAACATATTGGATAAAATAGACCCACTTTGTTCTTTTGTTAAGCTCTTCACTTTAATAAAAGTGTAGTTAATGGACTAAAGTTAAACACATTAATAATATTGTTTAGGTCTACGTGCAATCCAAGAGCAGATTAAACAAGCCAATATACTCAGTGCGGTAAAGGTAACGCCTTGAAAAATTAAATCGAATCGATTTAAATCATCACTTGGTACTACAACAAACATAAAAGCAGGTAGCACACTAAGCGATAAAACGTAGCAACATACTTTAAATGCACGCCCAAAGTCGAAACGTTTGGACTGGTGCATCCACCATGTTAACAACACAAGCATACCCATCGCTGAACCGGCTATAAAGTGTGATGCATTTGTGCTCATTGCAACATACAGTGTTACAAAAGCACCAATGATTCCCCAAATTGACCATGCTAGCCAATTCTCTTTTTCACGTAAAAATAAATTTCCCATAGTTTTCGTCTTCTTTATCGTTATTTTTATTAAGACTTTCCATAATGTATCAAAAAACAACCGATTAAAAAACAAACTGAAGAAGATTTAGTAAATTTAGTGCTTCCAAGCGCTTCTTACAGCCAAGTCATTAACTTTTAAATAATACTCTTTGTAACCTTAATGAATTATGACTATGTAAGTTGCGCAAAGTTCATACTATTTCACAAATTACTAAAATAGTTTTCTGGCTTATGGCGAGGCGACTTTTTACAATCGACTTCGGGTGTACCTATATATAAATACCCTACTATTTCATCTTGCTCATGTAAGTTAAGCGCTTTTTTAACCGCGCTACTTTGTGCAAAGTAGCCTGTGCGCCAAACACCGCCTAACCCTTGGGCAAATGCAGCTTGTTGCATCGCTAATACACTACAGCCTGCGCTTTGTACTTGTTCTATTCGAGGAACTTTTGGGTGTTCTTGATATTTAGCAATTGCTATTACAATCATAGGCGCACGAAGGGGAAGCTCTTTAGCACGGTTAATTACTTTTTCTTCTTGTTGCTCTGCCACTGCACTTTGATGGTAAATTTCACCCAGTTTATTGCGTGCATCACCTTGAGCAACAATGAACTGCCACGGTGCTATACAGCCATGATCAGGAACACGTAATGCTGCTTGCTTAATTATGTCGAGCTGCTCAGGCGTAGGGCCCGGCTCTGTTAGTTTAGAGTCTGATTGGCGGGTAAGTAAAAGCTCGATAGCGTTCATAACGATTCCTCAAAATTCAAAACGCTAGAGTAACATTTAAACCCTTAAAAAATAAATACCGAGAAATTAAAATGCAAAACGGCCGCAAAGGGTTAAGCTATGCGGCCGTTAGTAAAGTAGATTAAATACGTTATTCTTTTACAATATTTCGCCTTAACCAGTAATCTATACTAACAAAACGCCCACCGCCCATAAAAAACAAGCTAAGAAGCATAGCAAAATAAATTGCCGAAAATTCTATACCGTTGTTTAAAATAGACGGCTTGCCCTTTTCGTATAGATAATCAGGAAACCCGTGTTCTTCAACTAAGCCACGAATTTTACCTATTCGGTCTTGTACTTCTAGTGAGTTTTCAAGGCTTTCTTTAGCGCCCGGAATTGATAACCAATCGAGCACTTGCGCAGCACTTGTTTCTGGATTAGTTGGTGCTATTGCAAACCAACCATTATGCCAATGCACTGAGGTTGCAGCGACAACCATTGTGAACATAAGTGGGATACTGACCAAGCGAGTTAAAAGGCCAAGTAATAAAAACCAACCTCCTAAAAATTCACTCCAGCCAGCTAAAAAAGCTAGTAAGTCAGGAAACGGTAATCCTAAACCCCATTCATTATTACCAAACCATTGAACTACATCTGGAGATGCTAAAAAGTTATCAAAGAAACCTTCTGTCTCACCGCTTATAGCAAGTTTGTTATAACCTGCAATGATCATAACAGGGGCTAAAATCAAGCGAAATAGCAATGCAGGTAAACCATCTAAAAATGATAGTTTACCCAATATTGCATCATAAAGATTGGTTAGTTTATTCATGCGTATCCTGTGTGTTCACTGTTTATTAAGTTATAGACTATAAACAGCAAAGACCGCATGAATTGATAAACTATTTCAATTTATTTACAAAGGTTAAATACTTCTAGCGACCTGAAGTGCTTCAAAAATAGCGCGTTTAGCATCAATAGCTGCAGCTAGTTTAGCTCCGCCTATAACATGTACCTTTGCGTTATCTGTGTAATTTTCTAGCACTTCGTTATTAGAAACCTGGCCAATACAGGCAATAACAGTGTCTACTGGCAGTACTAGAGTTTCACCAGCAACATTAATAGTTAGTCCGCTTTTATCAAAGCTTTGGTATTGGCAATCAGCAATTTGCTTAACGCCATGCTGCTTAGCAACTTGGCGATGTATCCAACCCGTTGTTTTACCAAGCTCGCTACCAAAACGACCCGTACTGCGTTTTAACATATACAATTGACGTTCGTCTTTATGAGGTTGGGCTTCACACTCAATCCCCCATTGCGTTTTAAACTCGCTAATAGTTTGCGATTTATGTTCGCTTAAAAACGCAACCATATCAAAACCTATACCACCGGCACCTAAAATAGCAATTGATTTACCCAGCTCTACTTCGCCGCGTATAACTTCGTCATAAGCAAATACACGCTTATCATCGCTACACTTAATAGAGGCTTCACGCGGCCTAACGCCAGTTGCAAATACGATGTCATCATAGTTTTTAAGCATTGAATCGTCATAAGCTTTACCAAGCTCTACAGTTACTTTTAATCGCTCAAGCTCATTAGTGAAGTAAGTAAGAGTATGGTTAAAGTCTTCTTTACCTGGTATTTGCATAGCTAAATTAAATTGGCCACCCATTTGCGGTTTTTGATCAATTAACGTGACGTTATGCCCTTTTTGAGCCAAGTAACAACTTGCCGATAAACCAGCGGGGCCTGCACCGACTACTAATACGTTTTTAGCTTTGGTTGCTTGCTCTAACGGGTAATCTAGCTCAAATGCAGCTTGTGGATTAACTAAACACGTAGCACGTTTATTTTTAAATACGTGATCTAGACAACCTTGGTTACACCCTATACAAATATTAATTTGCTTAGATTGATTATTTGCGTATTTATTAAAAAACTCTGGATCGGCAAGTAGCGGCCTTGCCATCGAAATTAAATCAGCCTCGCCTGCATTTAAAATATCGTTAGCAATTTCTGGAGTATTAATTCGGTTAACAGCAATCACTGGCACGCTCACCACGTCTTTTAAACGTTTTGATGCTTCTTTAAATGCACCTGGCGGCACCATACTCGCAATAGTTGGTACACGCGCTTCGTGCCAACCAATACCTGTGTTAAATATATCAACACCCGCTTTTTCAAGCTCGGTAGCTTGTATGACAACTTCCTCTGGTGTTGAACCGTTTGGGATTAAATCAATGACCGACAATCTAAAAATAATTAAGAATTGCTCAGATACTTTTGCTCTTACAGCTTTAACTATTTCAAGCGCAAGTCGCATTCTATTTTCTAGGCTGCCACCAAATTCATCTTCACGTTTATTGGTGTGTGGCGCCATAAACTCATTAATCAAATACCCTTCAGAACCCATAACTTCAACGCCATCGTAGCCGGCTTTTTCAGCCATATAGGCAGAGTGCGCAAAGTCTTTAATTGTTTTTTTAATCGAGCCAAGCGTCATAGCTTTAGGTTTATAAGGATTAATAGGTGCTTTTATTGCACTTGGTGCCTGATTGAATGGATGGTACGCATAACGTCCAGCATGTAATAATTGCAAACAAATTTTTCCGCCGTGTTTATGCACAGCATCTGTGTAAGCGCGGTGCTTAAATACATCGTAATAACTATTAAATGAAGATGAAATAGGTGTTAATTTGCCACGTAAATTTGGGCTGTATCCGCCCGTAATTAACATTGCAGTGCCGCCTTTTGCACGTGCTTCGTAAAATGCACGTAAGCGTTTGCGGTTATGCCATCCCTCTTCAAGGCCTGTATGCATTGAGCCCATCACTAAGCGGTTACGTAATTGTGTGTGTTTTAGTTGTAATTGTTGTTCTAACATCTTGTGCCCCGTCAACTGGTCTAACCTGTATACATTAGCTAATTCTGCTTTAATGGCAAGTAATAAGCAATATGTGCCTTCATTTAATTAAAAAAAGCCATAAAAACATGTATTAATAGCACCTCATAAACACTTCGTTACGATTTAGCAGTTAAATTTATTTTTATTCTAGGCTAAGATGGAACTAATGTATTAACTGTACCAAATTAAGGAGCTATTTTGATAGCAAAGGTATTTAAAGGTATTTGGGCTGGAATTAACTTTTCTCGTCGTTTAATACTCAACATTCTGTTTTTATTACTGGTAATTGTTTTCTTAGTGTCACTCTCAAGTGACGACGATAAAATAATAGTTGAAAATGGCTCTGTGCTTAGGCTTAACCTAAATGGCCCTATTGTTGAAGAAAAAACATACATAGATCCGGTCGAAGCTGCAATTAGTGATGCAACTTCTGGTTCTGAAGCGCCAAGCGAAATATTACTCGACGATATTGTTGAAGTAATAAACGAAGCGACTAAAGACGATCGCATTACGGTGATGCTGCTTGATTTACAAGAAATGCCTAAAGCACATTTAAACAAACTTAAGCAAATTACCAATGCTATTGATGCATTTAAACAAGCTGGCAAAAAAGTGATTGCATCGGGTTATTACTATACCCAAGCACAATACTATATTGCATCACATGCTGATGAAATAGCTATGCACCCATACGGTAGCGTAGGTATTGAAGGTTACGGCATGTATCCGCTTTACTTTAAAGATGCACTTGAAAAGCTTGAAGTAACGCAGCATATTTTCCGTGTTGGTACATTTAAGTCAGCAGTAGAACCTTTCATTCGGAACGACATGTCTGAAGCAGCCAAAGAAGCTAACCGTGTTTGGTTGGGCGCTCTTTGGAGTGAATACAAACAAGATGTTGCTGCGGTTCGCCCATTTGATGAGTCAAATTTCGACGAGACAATGGACGTATATCTTGAAAAAATGAAAGCTGCAGATGGCGATGCAGGTAAATATGCACTTGACCACCAGTGGGTTGATTCTTTAAAAACAAATCAACAAGTTCGCAAACAATTGATTGATTTAGTTGGCGCACAAGAAGATGGCAAAACATTTAAGCAAGTTTCATTTCGTGAATACTTAAGCTTGGTTAAACCACCGATTGAATTTGATAACCCTATTACCGAAAAAGTCGCCGTTGTAGTTGCTAAAGGTACAATTGTGGATGGTGAGCGTAAAGCTGGCGAAATTGGTGGCGACTCTACAGCAGCCCTACTTCGTAAAGCACGCCTTGATGACAAAGTTAAAGCGGTTGTACTGCGCATTGATTCAGGTGGCGGTAGTATGTTTGCCTCTGAAGTTATTCGTGCAGAAGTATTAGCGCTTAAAGCTGCTGGTAAGCCTGTTATTGCCTCTATGAGCTCTGTAGCTGCATCAGGTGGTTATTGGATTGCCTCTGCTGCAAACGAAATCTGGGCAGCACCGAGTACTATTACAGGGTCGATTGGTGTGTTTGGTACGTTTATGACATTTGAAAAAACCTTATCTAAAATTGGTGTTTATTCAGATGGCGTTGCAACAACCGAAATGGCTGGTTTTTCTATCACTCGTCCCCTAAACGAAAAAATGGGTCAAGTAATTCAGATGAGCGTTGAAGAAGCATACGGTCGCTTTTTAAACGTTGTCGCTGATGCCCGTAATATGACGCCTGAGCAAGTTGATAAAATTGCCCAAGGCCGCGTATGGATTGCATCTCAAGCACTTGAACTAGGTTTAGTAGACAAACTTGGTGATAAACAAGATGCTATAAAAGCAGCTGCAGCACTTGCAAAACTTAATCACTATGAAGTTAAAACCATTAAACAAGATTTAAGCTCGCAAGAAAAAATGATTCAAAATATTTTTGGTAACACGTCTATTAAATCGATGCTTGGTTTACAAACACAAAAAACATCTGTGTTAGCAACGCAAGCTAACTTGCAAAGCGTTATTAACCAATTAAGTACTGAAGTTGAAAACCTTAAAGATTACAACGATCCACAAGGTGTATATGCACGTTGTTTAGTGTGTAATGTTGCACAATAAAAGTGCATAGCTTTACCTAATCAGCTGTATTTAAAGTTACTTAACGTTATACTAAGCCCAGTTTTTTTACTGGGCTTTTTTTATGAAACGTAAACGCATTTATATCGCTTATACTGGCGGTACTATAGGTATGAAAAAATCGAGTCGAGGTTATATTCCTGCTGAAGGTTTTTTAACAGAAACCGTAGTGAACAACGCAGAGTTTAACCGTGATGAAATGCCTTTGTTTGATATTCACGAATACTGCCCTCTTATAGATTCTTCAGATATGTCTCCTGAGCATTGGCAACTTATTGCTGATGACATTAAAGATAAATACCAAGATTATGATGGTTTTGTTGTGCTTCATGGCACCGATACAATGGCGTATACAGCCTCAGCACTATCGTTTATGTTCGAAAACCTAACTAAACCTGTGATTGTAACTGGCTCACAAATTCCGCTTTCTCAATTACGCTCAGATGGTCAAGTAAACCTTCTGAATGCAATGTATTTAGCGGCAAATTATCCAATTGCAGAAGTAAGTCTATTTTTTAATAACCAACTGTTTAGAGGTAACAGAGCAACTAAAGCCCACGCCGATGGATTTAATGCATTTGCGTCGCCTAATCTTGATCCCTTAGCGTTATCGGGTATTAGTATTCAACTTATTAAAGGCCAACTTAGTCCTTATGTTGAAAATGAGCTGCAAGTTACTCCTATTACACCTCAACCCATTGGTGTGCTTTATTTATACCCTGGTATTAGTCAAGAAGTGGTTAAAAGCTTAGTTAATGGCAATATTAAAGCCTTGGTGTTGCTTAGTTTTGGTGTAGGTAATGCACCGCAAGATCCTAACTTTTTATCAATACTTGAAGAAGCAAGTAAACGTGGCGTCGTTATTGTTAATTTAACCCAGTGCTTAAAAGGCCATGTAAATATGGGCGGCTATGCAACGGGTAATGCACTGTTAAATATTGGTGTTATTAGTGGATACGATATGACCCTTGAAGCGTGTTTAACTAAATTACATTATTTATTTAGCCAAAAGCTAGAAGTAGAGACGATTCGTCATTTAATGCAAGACAATTTACGTGGTGAATTAAGCCGTTAAATCTCACCGCGCCTAAAATACAAAAGGCACGCTAAATAGCGTGCCTTTATCGTTTTAAACAACTGTTTATTACCTAACTTTAGCGTCGATATCTACTAAGTCAGTTAAATGGCATGTTTCACCGCTATGGGTTTTAACGCCGTGCTCACCAAAGTAATCACGCTGGGCTTGAACTAAATGCCCATTACTCGGTGTGGTTAATGTTGCTAAATACGTTTGTGTAGCACCCAATACAGGGAATGCTAAACCAGTCATTATTGCTTGTCCGGTAATTTTGCGCAAAGAGTTAGACTCTTTCTCAAGGGTATCAATAAATTCAACACCTTGTGCAACGCTATCAAGGTAGTCAGCACGAATAATACAACCAGAACGCCACGTTTGAAGCGTTTTAGATAAATCAACTTTCCACTGATGAGTACGTGATGCACCTTTAATTAACGCTAAACCTTGGCGATACGCTAGTAAGCTTGCAAGTAAGAACGCTTCTTTTAGCTCTTCTAAATCAATTTCAACATTGTTAGTTGATTTAGATGCATACGTCATCTCTTGTGCAGCCGTTGTATTACATGCATTAGTTAAATGACGAGCTTGTACAGCAGCAACAAGTGAAGGAACTGCGATACCAAGTTCTAGTGCATTTTGCGCAGTCCAAAGACCAGTACCTTTAGCGCCAACTTTATTATCAATTAAGTCCGCAAGCGGTACATTATTATGATTTTCAAGTGACAATATGTGGCTAGAAATAGACAGTAAATAGCTATTTAATTGACCTTCTGACCAGTCATTAAATATCTCAGCCACTTCTTTTGGAGAACGATTAGTGCCTAAACGAAGTAATTGGTACACTTCTGCAATAAGTTGCATAAGTGCGTATTCAATACCGTTGTGAACCATTTTTACAAAATGACCACTTGCTGATTGACCAACACGTGCAAAACACGAGTCGCCATTATAGCTAGCAGCTACTTTTTCAAACCATGGCTCAATACGTTCCCAACCACCCTCAGAACCACTTGCCATCATTGCAGGACCATGGCGAGCGCCTTCTGCACCGCCAGAAATTCCCATAGTGGCAAATTCAAATTTATTTTGGTATTTAAGTTTACGCGTTATACCGTCTTTATAATTACTATTACCGCAATCGACAATCATATCGTCACAGTTAACGCCGGCCTCTACAAGTTCATTACAAACTGTATCAACTAACTCACCAGCAGGAACAAGTAATAAAATAGAACGAGGTGCCTCTAAACGCCTTACCATGTCTCTTAAATCAGAGACAATGTGAAGCCTATCAGCCATGCCTTGAGATTTAGCACAACTTAGTAACTCTTCACCCGCATGTGGGTTTTTGTCATAAGCGACTAGCGTTATCCCTTTTTCAATCAAGTTTAGGGCAAGATTTTTTCCCATAACGCCTAACCCTACTAATGCAACTTGCATCTAGTGTCCTCCTCGGTAACAACTATTTGGTTAGAAAATTCAGTGTATAAATTAAATAATACCGCGTGCATTATACTCATGCAGTCATAAAATACTAATTATGAGTCAATACAACATGCTTTTTTATTACAGATAAATAAGCTACGTAATTATATCAAACATCAATGGTCTCGGGGTGACTAAAAGCAAAGCTAATTGAAATTAAGATCATTGACGCATTCTGACACCGGTGTCATAATGATGACACAATAGTTTTGTATAAAATAGTGGCAAACCTTTGAAGTTTGCACATAACTAAAATATTTTATTCTAATATAGATATTTTAAGTCAACAAAATAACGTCAACATGCTTTCACCAAGCAAACAGGAGAAATTGATGCTAAGACGCACAAAAATAGTCGCTACCCTTGGACCTGCTACCGATAGAGATAACAACTTAGAAAAAATTATTATCGCTGGGGCTAATGTAGTACGTTTAAACTTCTCACATGGTGTTGCCCAAGATCATAAAGACCGTGCACAAGCTGTACGCGATATTGCAAAAAGATTAGGCAAGCATATTGCTATCCTTGCTGACCTTCAAGGCCCTAAAATCCGCGTTTCTACTTTTAAAGAAGGTAAAGTAACGCTTGCTGTGGGTGCAAAATTTACCCTTGATGCAAAAATGGAAAAAGGCGAAGGCGACATAAACTCTGTAGGTATTGATTATAAAGAATTACCTAACGATGTAAGCCCTAACGATTTACTACTTCTAAATGACGGCCTTATTCAATTAAGTGTTGATGAAGTAGCTGGGCATTTAGTGCATTGTACAGTCACTGTTGGCGGTGTTTTATCTAACAATAAAGGTATTAACCGTTTAGGTGGTGGCTTAACTGCTCCAGCATTTACTGAAAAAGACAAAGAAGATTTAATAACTGCCGCTGAAATTGACGTAGATTACATTGCCGTATCATTCCCACGTAGTGGCGACGATATGCGCTACGTACGCTCACTTGCTGAAGCTGCTGGTTCAAAAGCACAGTTACTTGCTAAAATTGAACGTGCTGAAGCCGTTGAAACCCAAGAAGCTGTTGATGACATCATTTTAGCGTCTGACGCAGTAATGGTTGCTCGTGGTGATTTAGGTGTTGAAATTGGTGATGCTGCTCTTATGGGCAAGCAAAAACTAATTATTCGTCGTGCTCGTTCATTAAACCGTACTGTAGTTACAGCAACGCAAATGATGGAATCGATGATCGATAACCCTATGCCTACACGTGCAGAAGTTATGGATGTTGCAAATGCTGTTCTTGATGGAACAGATGCTGTAATGCTTTCAGCTGAAACAGCTGCAGGTGATTATCCTGAAGAAACAGTTGCGACTATGGCACGCGTTTGTTTAGGCGCTGAATCGCAAAAAGAAACGCACGTTTCTAAACACCGTTTAGATAGTCGCTTTTCTAACAATGCTGAATCAATTGCGCTTTCTGCTATGTATGCAGCTAATCACTTAGATTCTGTTAAAGCAATTATCACACTTACTGAATCTGGTAGTACGGCTAAATTAATGTCGCGTATCAGCTCAGGCTTACCAATCTACTCGCTTTCACGTCATGCCAGTACATTAGGTCAAACAGCACTTTATCGTGGTGTTTACCCAGTATTTTTTGATTCTACAAAAACTGAAAAAGACGGTATGGTAAAAGCCGCGCTTGATACTTTAGTTTCTCAAGGGTCTTTACAGTCTGGCGATACAGTAATCATTACTCACGGTGACTCAATGGAAACTGTGGGCGCAACTAACACAATGAAAATTGTAACTGTTGCGTAATTAAACGCCGAATATAAAAAATGCGAGCTTAGCTCGCATTTTTTGTGTCTGTAATAAAAGCGTTGGCTTTAACTTGCTAATGCCGCTTTAACCTTATCTCGGTAGCTACGGCTCACTTTTAATTCTTGGCCATTTTCAAGTACTAATAAATACTCACCACTTACTTGTGTAACCAGTTTACTAATTTGTTTTGTATTTACTATTGCGCTGCGGTGCACACGCACAAATAACTGAGAGTCGAGCTCTTGCTCAAGCTCTTTCATTGTTTTACGTAGAATATGCGTTTGTCCGTCTTCACAGTGTAAACACATATAGTCACCTGCTGCATCAACCCATTGGATAGTCGCTACAGGTACCCGTATAATTTCACCCTGCTCTTTTACAGCAAGCGATTCTGGGTAACGTCTGTCTGTTAGCATATCGCCAGTGGCTAATTTTTTAAGTATTTCTTCGCAATTGTTACCAGTAATACCGGCTACAAAACTCGCTAGCTTTTTCTTATGGGCGTTGTCTTGCTGCGTTTTTAAGTAGGTATGCACTTTTTCTACCGCCTGTTTTAGTCTGTTATCATCAACGGGTTTTAAAATGTAATCGAGAGCATGAATTTCAAACGCTTTTACAGCAAACTGGTCAAAGGCCGTTACAAATACGATCGCTGGTAATGCTTTTGAGCTTTCGCTAAGGGCTCTTGCTACTTCAAAGCCATTCATACCTGGCATTTGAATATCTAAAAAAACCAAATCAATTTTCTCGCTTTGACACATTTCAATTGCATCAGCGCCTGAACTACACAATTTAATTACTTCAATATCAGAGTATTCTTCGAGCCTTACCGCTAAACCTTTTCGTGCTAACGGTTCATCATCAACAATGAGTGTTTTTATTTTAGTCATTTTTCACAGCCTTCTCAAAAGGTACTCGCAGATTAACTTTTAATCCACTTGGCGTATTATGTGATAATACAAACGAATAATTATTTTCATACAACGTTTTTAATCTATCTTTGGTATTAGCGACACCTACGCCTTGAGCGTTAACTAATTGGCCATCGAGTATGTCAGTACCTGGGCCGTTGTCGCCCACTTCTAGTAATAACTCATTCGCAAATACCTGTGCTTTTATATCAATTACTCCACCTTCTGTTAGATGGGCAATAGCATATTTAATCGCGTTTTCTATAATAGGTTGCAAAATTAAGCTCGGTACTAAAGCCTCTTTAGCTTGCTCGCTTATATCTACATTTACCTTTAATCGCTCATCAAAACGTACACGTTCTATTTCTAAGTAAAGCATGAGCGCATGTAACTCTTGCTCTAGCGGTACTTTCTTTATTGGATCGGTATTTAATGTATAACGTAGAAAGTCACTTAGCCTTGCTACCATTAAGTTAGCATCTTTGTTTTCTTTAACCAAAATTAAAGTAGAAATAGCGTTAAGTGTATTGAATAAAAAATGGGGATTAAGCTGATACCTAAGCATTTTTAATTGCGCTTCGTGTGCCATAGTTGTGGCTTTTAGTGCTTTTTGTCGCTCACTTTGTAATAACTGATAATATTTAACGCCAAAGTACAGACCACTCCAACATAAAATAATATAAACCGAATCTAAACCTTGCTGCAGGTAATAAAACCACTCCTCTGGTCTATAACCATGGCGGTATATTTCCCACAAATTAAATTTTTGAACGACAGCCCATAAAGTACCTGTTACATAAGAGGCACCAAATACCACAATCATTAATACCCAAGGCGAGGCATTCCAAATTTTACGGTAAATATACCTAAGCGGTACTGTCATTAAGCAACCAGCGTAAGCATTTAATAAAATAACAAATACGTATATATCACGCATTTCAAATACTTTAGAGCCAATATAATTTACTAACGCATAACCAATCCAGCCTGCAATTTGCAAAAGCCAAAAAAAGCGCTGTCTGTTATCGACTAAAGATTGCCAGTTCAAAATAGATGTTTACTCCGTATAGTTAAAGACTAATTCCATAAAATAGGCGCTTGTTATTCTTTATTATTTTTACCTATGTAGGGCTAATTTTAATAAAATTAGATAGTCTTATTATATAGATTTATGAGTTTGCATAGCACTACAGCCTACCTTGCTTTTTAATAGTCTTACCGCAAACAAATAGTAGATACACTAAAAAAGCGAAAGGTTATTCACCTTTCGCTTTTTAAATATAAATAGCTTTGTGTAAATTAAGCTAGTTTGTCTGATGCTACTTTGTATGTTGGATCTTCAATCACATTCACTTCAACCAAATCGCGTGCTTTATGCAACAACTGCGTACAGTCTTTACTTAAGTGACGTAAGTGAAGTTGTTTACCTGCTTTTGTGTACTTATCAGCAAGTGTGTCAATTGCTTCTATTGCACTGTGATCAGATACGCGGCTATGCTTAAATTCAACAATTACATTTTTAGGGTCATTTTTAACATCAAATAACTCTGCAAAGTTTTTAACTGAACCAAAGAAAAGCGGGCCATGTAACTCATATACTTTAGCGCCTTCTTCATCAATATAGTTAGTTGTGTATATGTGCTTAGCATGCTGCCAAGCAAATACTAATGCAGATACAATAACACCTACACATACTGCAATCGCTAAATCGGTAATAACAGTCACACCCGATACAAGTACTATTACGAAAGCGTCTGATAGAGGCACACGCTTCATCATTTTAAAGCTGGCCCATTCAAACGTACCTAATACAACCATAAACATAACACCAACAAGTGCAGCTAGTGGGATCATCTCAATTAAGCTTGAAGCGAATATGATGAACGCAAGCAACATCAATGCAGCACTTATACCCGATAAGCGAGAACGACCACCTGAGTTAATGTTGATCATTGATTGACCAATCATTGCACAACCACCCATAGCACCAAACATACCACAAGTAATATTTGCAGCGCCTTGGCCTATACACTCTTTATTACTATGACCGCGAGTTTCTGTAATCTCGTCAATTAAGCTAAGCGTTAATAATGATTCAATTAAACCAATAGCCGCTAAAATAAGTGCATAAGGAAAAATAATTTGTAGCGTTTCGAAAGTAAACGGCACCATAGGAATATGAAACTGAGGTAAACCGCCTGCAATTGTTGCAGCTTCGTCGCCTGTCATTCCTTTTAAGAAATCAACTACAGTATGCGCTTCTAAATCCAAACCAATAACTAAAGCGGTCACTGTAATAATAGCGACTAATGTAGAGGGTACAGCCGTTGTTAGTTTAGGTAAAAACTGAATAATAGCCATCGTTAAAGCCACTAAACCAAGCATAATATATAACGGGTTACCCGTCATCCATTCTTGTCCGCCCATACCATCAGGCACTTTAAATTGTCCTAACTGAGCGAGAAAAATAACAATAGCTAAGCCGTTTACAAAACCAAGCATTACCGGATGAGGAACCATGCGGATAAACTTACCGAGTTTAAATACACCCGCGAGTATCTGCAGTATGCCCATGAGCAATACGGTCGCAAATAAATACTCAACACCATGATCAAGCACTAAACTTACCATAACAACAGCTAGTGCACCGGTTGCACCTGAAATCATACCAGGGCGGCCACCAAATATAGCCGTAATTAAACCAACGATAAACGCGGCATATAGACCAACTAAAGGTTCTACATTTGCAACAAAGGCAAACGCAACAGCTTCTGGAACTAAGGCTAGCGCCACAGTTAATCCAGATAAAATATCGTTTTTAGCAGAGCTAGGCGCCCTACTGAGTAAGTTAAACATTGAGTTCCTCAAATGGTGTAATGGGTATCAAAAAAGCGCTAAATTCTACCAAATTAGCGCTCAGTTAACAATTGTCATTATGTGGTTAAACTAAACTAAAAGAGGTTTAGCTTTTAAAAGAAGTGCTTTTATAAAGGGAGGGAAGTACTACGTTTTACACATGTCATTGTTACATTAGAATGTACTTCTTGTACATATTCTAAGCTTAGTAAATTATCGCGTACAAAGTGCTCATAACCTTCTATGCCTTGTGAAATTATGCGTAGCATAAAGTCCATTGTTCCAGCCATGGTGTAACACTCTGTTACTTGATCATAACTCATTATAAGTTTTTCAAATTCAGCAAGGTTCTTTTTACCGTGATTTGATAAACGCACATGTGCATATACAAGCATATCAAAGCCAAGTTTTTTCTCATCTAAAAGAGCCACTTTGCTTTTTATATAACCATCTTGCTCTAGCTTGGCAATTCGACGCCAGCATGGAGATTGAGACAAGCCTACTTTATCAGCAATTTCTGCGGTTGATAAACTAGCATCTTGTTGTAAAAGTGCCAATATTTGGCGATCTACGTGATTTAGAGACATTTTATTTCTTATTTATCAAATAAACTGGTTAAATTATACAACCATTTTAAAACTCAGTCTGCTTATTTTTAATTTTTATGCAGTTTACCAAACTTCAAATAAGTAACTTAACCAAACTTACCACTCACAAAAGGATTTGTTTGTTTTTCAAATCCAACCGTAGTGTCGCTCCCATGCCCTGCCAATATTTTAGTATTATCAGGTAAGG
Organism: Pseudoalteromonas sp. SWYJZ19; assembly: GCF_015864375.1. Classification (NCBI taxonomy): domain Bacteria; kingdom Pseudomonadati; phylum Pseudomonadota; class Gammaproteobacteria; order Alteromonadales; family Pseudoalteromonadaceae; genus Pseudoalteromonas; species Pseudoalteromonas sp. SWYJZ19. The sequence continues at coordinate 155,304 of NZ_JADYXI010000010.1, read as the reverse complement.
TTAGAATATGCGTCTTAATCGACTCTATAAGTTGTTCGCTATTCCCCTTAGGGAAATCAGTTCGCCCTACTGAGCCTTTAAAAATAACATCACCTACAATAACGCATTCATTGTCTTGTTGATAAAACACAATATGACCAGGTGTATGCCCTGGGCAATGCTTCACTAAAAAGCTAAGTTTACCTACGCTAACGGTGTCGTTATGGTTTAGCCAAATATCCGGGTAAAAAGGCTCAATGGGTTTAAACCCGAACATTTGTGCTTGCATAGGTAAGTTTTCAAACCAGAAGTACTCATCTTTTTGTGGGCCAATAATTTGTACGTTAAATTGATTACGTAAAATATCAGCCCCACCCACATGATCTAAATGCCCGTGCGTTAACCAAATAGCACTTAATTCTAGTTTATGCTCATTAAGGGCAGCTACTATTTTATCAGGGTCGCCACCTGGGTCTATGACTACGGCTTGTTTAGTTTCACTACACCAAATAATACGACTATTTTGTGCAAATGCAGTGACGGGTATGGTTATAATTTGCATATTAGATTTCTTTACTTTTTTGATCTGGAATAACAACTTCTTCTTCAAATGACATCAATATTGGGTACTTTAAGTACGCTTGATCATAAAATGGACTTTGCTCATATAACCAGTTTAGTCTCGCATCAGCGTCGCTTGCGAACGATTTATCTTTAAGCTTTTCATCAAACTTAAGCGCTAGCTTTGGATTGTCTTTTAGCATTTGGCGTGCAAACGGAATTAGTGCATAGTTTTCCATATACTCAGTACGCTGAAAAATAGTATTAAATTCCCCCCATGCAAAAAACGAATCTGGTGCTTCAGGATGCAATAAATGCACAGCAAGCTCACCTGCTTTTTGTTGAGTATTGACTTGATACCAACCATCTAAATCTACATTTATAGCAGGGACATAATCAAAACTTGCTGACACTCTAAAACGGCCTTCAAATGGTGCTTTATCAAACGTGTAGTCTGCCACCTTTGCTACTTTTAAAGGCTGTGTGTTTGCCCCTTCAAGTTTATTAATAGAGACACCATGTAACTTTAGTTTCTTAATAATATTGCGATATACAGGCGGAATAAAAAAAGCTTTAGGTACTTCAACTGTATGTTGTACATCTTTTTGCCAATAAATAGGTAAGTCGGTATATGTATGTGCTTTACCCAAATACTTCACTTCATTTTGGCCTGAGAGCGCATTCATGCTTGATGAATACTCAATACCTTTAAACTGCGCAATCGTATCAGCTTGCTTGGAATAGCCACGCTTTACTATTAACTGTTTAGGAACAAATTCCTGTTCTTTTTTTACTGCATTAGCTAATTCATGACTGTGCTTTGATAGCGCAGTAATAGCACCATCTAAAAATACGTAAGTTCCTAATACACGTTGCTTGTAAGGCTTCAATGAATGATTTTCAACTAAAATAGTCGGTAATGACTTTAAATCACCCCAACCATTTGAAAAGCGCGGCGTAGCAACCCATCCCGCTAATCCTTTTTTAAAGTCGCGCTTGTCCATAACAAAAACAAGTGGCCCTGGCATGTGCCCTTGCTTAGCTAGCGTATCGTCAATCAGAGGTTTAAAAAACTGGTTTAGTGCATCAGATACCGCAGGCGACTCGCTTGAAAATACCGGATTGTAGCCATAAGTCACATCGTATTGGTAATCTGCGCCATCGGTTACGTGTACATCAATGTATAAATTTGGGTTGTAGTCGTTAATAACCTTTAGAACACTTCTAACTTCTGGGGTATCTAATTTAGTAAAATCACGATTTAAATTAAGGTTATTAGCATTTGTTCTAAAGCCCATTTTTGTAGGGCCCCGTTGATTGATGCGATTGAATGCACTGCTACGTTCGTGTCCATCTACATTTAAAATAGGAATAAATAATATGTTTACCTTTTTTAAAATGTCACGGCGCTTACCCGTCGCTATATCTCTGAGTAACATAAACATGGCATCTTTACCGTCTATTTCACCAGAATGTATTCCTGCCTGGATAAAAATAGTTGGCTTAGTGCTATTAGCCATTTGCCTTGCTTCAAAAAAGCCTTGCTCACTGGCAATCAACATTTTTATTGCACGCTTGCTATTACTATAGCCAATGGTTTGAGATTGAAACTGAGTAGGGTTTGCAGCAACTAACCTATCAACAAATGCCATTGTATTTGCATAATCTGGCGACGCTTCACCTGCTGACAGCTCAAAATCAGTAGTTAGCGGCCCTTGTTTTTGTAAAAGCTCTACGCTTTTCCCCTGCCACTCAATTAATGGAGGTAAGTGTGCGTCATACGCCACACTTGCAGATAAAAATAGTAAACTTGCAAACATAAAATTCTCTAACAAACGCCTTAATTATATAAATTATATCAACTAAATTTTTTATAATGAGGAAACTGCGGTGATTCAACAAAAAAATGCAGCCAACTACATCTCACTCATTCACACCTGTCTTTTAAGGCTATATAACATTATTAATGTACAGTAATTCATTACATAACTATTTATACCAACTCGTAAAAATACTTAATCAATTTAAGGGATTACATCTGACGCTAACAGCGTCAAAAATGTCTGATATACGTCTGCATGGATCCAGGAGAGTGAGTAATGATGGAGCAATTGCCAAGAACAACTAAATAGTGAATTTCGCCCTGCTCTAACGTAATTTTTTATCGCTAAATAGAGCTCATATAAGTAGATGGGTATTAATTTGAAAAAGCCAATTTAGCTCAGCTATAAAAAAGTGTAAGTTATTAAATTACAGGCACAAAAAAAGGAGCCATAGGCTCCTTTTTTAATACTTATATGAAAAAGCTTAAGCGGCTAGGCCTTCTTTTGCTTTTTCTACAAGCGCTGCGAATGCAACTTGGTCATAAACAGCGATATCTGCAAGGATCTTACGATCGATTTCTACAGATGTCTTTTTAAGACCATTGATAAAACGGCTGTAAGACAGACCATTTTGACGTGAAGCAGCATTGATACGTGCAATCCATAATTGACGGAAAGTACGTTTCTTCGCACGACGGTCACGGTAAGCGTATTGACCCGCTTTAGTAACAGCCTGGAAAGCTACGCGGTAAACACGTGAACGTGCTCCGTAGTAACCTTTTGCTTGTTTTAAAACTTTTTTGTGACGTGCACGTGCGACAACGCCGCGTTTAACTCTTGCCATTTCTAAAAACCCCTATTAAGCGAACGGTAACATACGTGAAACTAGACCATGGTCATTTTTATGAACCATCATCTTAGGACGTAGGTGTAACTTACGCTTAGAAGTTTTCTTAGTCAGAATATGACGAAGATGCGCTTGTTTACGCTTGAAACCGCCAGAAGCAGTCTTTTTGAAACGCTTAGCAGCGCCACTGTGACTTTTTAGCTTATAAGCCATTGCAATAACTCCAAATTGTATTGCTTTTAAATTAGTAAGCAGGCGTGAGATATATTTCTATAGCTCCACTTTTAGGCCTAACTTACTGCCATGTTCCGGTGAAGACCCAGCATAAATGCCGCAATCTTACTTTAATACCGGTTAACTCAGGTGAATATTCGCATATTACTTGCAGACCTGAGCTAATTTCGGTGCGTATTATCGCTTAAAAATTATTTTTTAGCAACAGGCGCCATCATCATAACCATTTGGCGACCTTCAACACGATTTGGGAAAGACTCAACTACTGCAAGTTCTTCTAAATCGGCTTTGATACGGTTTAATAATTCTATACCAATTTCTTGGTGAGCCATTTCACGACCACGGAAGCGGATAGTAATCTTAGCTTTATCGCCAGCTTCTAAGAACTTACGTAAGTTGCGAAGCTTAACCTGATAATCACCTTCATCCGTACCAGGACGGAATTTGATTTCTTTTATCTGGATTTGCTTTTGCTTCTTCTTCTGCTCTTTTAGTTCTTTGCTTTTTTCAAAGATGAACTTACCGTAATCCATGATTCTACAAACAGGCGGCTCAGCGTTTGGACTGATCTCAACAAGATCAACACCCGCTGCATCGGCCATAGTTTGCGCGTCTTGTAATGACTGAATTCCAGCTTGTTCGCCTTCAATGTCAATTAAACGAACTTCTTGCGCTGTAATTTCTTCGTTAATACGATTTTTTTGAGCTGTTTGTTGCCCTTTCTTGCCGCCTCTAATAGTACGTTCCTCCAAGAATATCAATAATATAAGCGTGTAATTGGCTGTTTGTTAATGCCTTACACGCTCGATTTTTACTGTCGATTTTTAATTTCTTCGCTAATTTTAGCTACAAAATCATCGACATTAAATTTGCCTAGGTCTTCACCTGTGCGAGTACGCACTGCTACTTCTTGTTGTTCAACTTCTTTATCGCCAACAACAAGCAAGTATGGAATACGCTTCAGTGTATGCTCACGGATTTTAAAGCCAATCTTCTCATTTCTCAAGTCAGCAGTGGCTCTAATTCCAAGTTTATTTAATTTTTGTACAACTTCTTTAACATAAGGAGCCTGTTTATCGGTAATATTCATAATTACCACTTGCTTTGGCGCAAGCCACGTCGGGAATAAACCAGCGTACTCTTCAGTTAAAATGCCAATAAAGCGTTCAATAGAACCTAAAATAGCACGATGTATCATTACAGGTGTACGACGTTCGTTATTTTCTGCTACATAAGTAGCGCCTAAACGACCCGGTAATGCAAAGTCTAATTGCACTGTACCACACTGCCACGCTCTGTCTAAACAATCGTATAAAGTAAATTCAATCTTTGGACCATAAAACGCGCCTTCACCCGGAAGATAATCAAATTCAATATCGTTTAGCTTAAGTGCTTCGGCTAAAGCAAGCTCTGCTTTATCCCACATATGGTCTTCACCAATGCGTTGTTCTGGGCGAGTAGATAGCTTAACTACAATCTTCTCAAATCCGAATGTTTCATATGTATCATAAACCATCTTAATACACGCTGAAACTTCGTCCATTATCTGCTCTTCGGTACAGAAAATGTGAGCATCATCTTGGGTAAAGCCACGTACACGCATTAAACCATGTAGTGCACCTGATGGTTCATTACGATGACAACAACCAAATTCAGCCATACGAAGTGGTAAATCACGGTACGATTTTAAACCCTGGTTAAAGATCTGCACATGTCCTGGGCAGTTCATTGGTTTAATCGCGTATTCACGCTTTTCAGACTCAGTGGTAAACATTGCTTCTGAATATTTTTCCCAGTGACCTGATTTTTCCCAAAGTGAACGGTCCATCATCATTGGACCTTTTACTTCTTCGTACTCATATTCGCGTAATTTTTCACGTACAAATTCTTCAAGCTCGCGGTAAATGCTCCAACCATCGTTGTGCCAAAATACCATACCTGGCGCTTCTTCTTGCCAATGCCATAAATCAAGCGCTTTACCAATACGGCGGTGATCGCGTTTTTCAGCTTCTTCAAGGCGTTTTAAATACGCTTTAAGTTGCTTTTTATCGCCCCACGCTGTGCCGTAAATGCGTTGTAGCATTTTGTTTTCTGAATCACCACGCCAATATGCACCCGCAACTTTCATTATTTTGAAGTTTTGGCAAAATTTCATGTTAGGAACGTGAGGTCCACGACACATGTCTACATATTCTTCGTGATGATATAACCCTGGGTGGTCATCTTTAGCGATGTTTTCGTCCAGAATTTCTATTTTGTATGTTTCGCCACGCGCTTCAAATGTATCGCGTGCTTCTTGCCAGCTTACTGTTTTTTTCACTACGTCGTAGTTGGTTTTTGCAAGTTGCAACATACGCTTTTCAATTGCTTCAAGATCATCTTGTGATAATGAATGTTCCATATCGATATCGTAGTAAAAACCGTTATCAATGGTAGGACCTATTGCCATTTTTGCGTCTGGGAAAAGTTGCTTAACTGCATGACCAATTAAGTGAGCACAAGAGTGACGAATGATTTCAAGGCCGTCATCGTCTTTAGCGGTAATGATCTCAAGACGAGAGTCTTCACTAATTAAATCACATGCATCAACACGGTCGCCATTAACACGACCCGCAATGGTCGCTTTAGCTAAACCAGGGCCAATATCGTTTGCAACATCAAGCGTGCTTACAGGGTTTTCAAAACTACGTTGACTTCCGTCTGGAAGAGTAATAACTGGCATTATAAATCCTTGCTACAGTGGTGACACCTACAATGTATCACGTGTATTTTTAATAAATTAAATGAGAATGACTCGACAACGCTTTTACGAATAAGCATTGACTAACAAATGTAGATGCAGAGTCTATTCAACTACAAAGATATATTGTCGCGTGCTGCGCATTTAATTACAAGTTTTAAGGGGTGAAATCCACCCGTTTTGAGCACAAAATGTAACTTTTAGAGCAAAAAAAATAATTTCATTAAAATATAAAAGCATCAACGCACTAATTACGCACCTACAACTATACCTACACTCGCATTTTAATGTGTGTTGCGTATAATACTGCGTAATTAAGTTATTTTAGAGAATAGACATGAGAACATGTGGTGTAGAAATTACCGGTAGTGATGTACTACTTTGTATTTTAAGTAAAGATAATGACGTATTTGATATTCGCGATGTGCGCCAAACACGCTTTACCTTAGGTAACGGTAACGACACTGAAGTAATGCGTAAATTTCAATTCGATTTTGCAAAACTAATGCAAGATTACCAAATTGATTCTGTTGCAATCCGTGAGCGTCAGCCTAAAGGTAAATTTGCTGGCAGCGCAAAAGGATTCAAAATGGAAACTGCGATTCAATTAATCGACAATTTAGATGTACGTTTATTTACCACAACTGAAATTAAAGAACAGGTAAAGCGTAATCCTATTCCTATTGATTTTGAAGAAACTGGTCTTAAAAAGTACCAAGAAAATGCATTTGTAAACGCTTACGTTTACATAATGAAAAAAACATACCGCAGCGACGAAATGTAAAGTTATTGCTCGTTTAAAAACGCGTACTTACAGTGTAAGACGCGTTTTTTTGTATCTAAAAAACATAATTAGATTTTATTAATCTAATTATACATTAGTCTAACTGCACTTCTCTTTGTCGACAATATGTGTTTATTTTAACTTTGTAGTTTACATAACTCACACACATTTTCATGGAGAGAGCAATGCACACACACACTATTGCGGTAAAAGAAGTAGAACAAATAAATCACTTACCGTTATCGCAAAGCTATTTTAAAGGTATACAAAGCACACCTTTAACAAATTCGACTATCGGGGAGTACTTTGACTTTATTGTCGACAAAAATCCAGAGGCGTTAGCTGTTGTAGTTCATCACCAGGGTATTCGCTTAACGTATAAAGAATTTCAAAAAGAAGTTAATCAACTTGCTATGGGGTTGCTGGCACTTGGCGTGAAACCAGGCGAGCGTGTTGGTATTTGGTCTCCTAATAATATTGAGTGGTGCTTAACCCAATTTGCAACCGCAAAAATTGGCGCAATAATGGTTTGCATCAACCCTGCATATCGCCCTAACGAATTACAATACGCCTTAAATAGTGTTGAATGCTCTACTCTAATCACAGCATCAAACTTTAAAGGCAGTGATTATTTAGAAATGCTCAATGGTTTGGCTCCAGAACTTGCAACTTGCGATAAAGACACACTTAATTTAAAAGCACTGCCCACTCTTAAAAATATAATCCGCATTGGCGATGAAGCATCTCCTGGTATGTACTCTTTTAATGATGTTATTAACTTGCCAACATCAGCACATGAGCTTGAATTAAAAGCAATAGGTGCAAACTTAAATGCTGAGCAAGACATCAATATACAATTTACATCAGGCACAACAGGTAACCCAAAAGGCGCAACGCTCACTCATAAAAACATTTTAAATAATGCGCTATTCGTCGCCGAATCTATGCACTTTACGAGCGATGACAAGTTATGTATCCCCATCCCGTTATATCATTGCTTTGCAATGGTATTGGGTAGCTTGTTGTGTGTTAGTAAAGGTGCAGCAGCCATTTATCCAGGCGATTCGTTTGATGCAAAAACCACACTAGATGTAGTTCAACAAGAAGGATGTACAGCGCTGCACGGTGTACCTACCATGTTTATTAGTGAGCTTGAGCTAAGTAATTTTAACGATTATGACTTAAGTACTTTACGCACGGGTGTAATGGCAGGCTCTACATGCCCAGAGCAAGTAATGCGCAAAGTACAAACACAAATGAACATGCATCAAGTACTGATTGCTTACGGGCAAACTGAGTGCAGCCCCATAAACAACATTACCGAAACAGACTCTTCAATAGAGCGGCAAGTAACGACGGTTGGCCGCGCACTTGCCCATACCGAGGTTAAAATTATTGACGAGTTGGGTAACATTCAACAAATTGGTCAACCTGGCGAAGTGTGTAGTAAAGGTGCAGGTATAATGCGCTGCTATTGGAATGACGATGCTAAAACAAAAGCCACAATAGATGACAACGGTTGGCTACACTCTGGCGATTTAGGTGTCATGGATACAGAAGGGTTTGTCACTATTGTTGGCCGTATTAAAGATATGATTATTCGTGGCGGCGAAAACATTTACCCGCGCGAAATAGAAGAAGTGCTTTACACCTACCCGGGCATTCAAGATGCTGCCATATTTGGTATAACAGATGAAAGGTATGGCGAGGAAGTGTGCGCTTGGATCCAACCAAAAGAAGACGCTGTGCTTGATGAGCAAGCAATTCGTGAGTTTTTAAAAGACAAACTAGCCTATTTTAAAATGCCACGACATATCCGTTTTGTAGAAAACTATCCAATGACAGTAACAGGTAAACTGCAAAAATTTAAAATGCGTGAGCAAATGCAAGAAGAGCTAAGCGACAAAGCCTTCTCCTAATTTTTCTCTACAAAAAATCTGAACTCTGAATAATAAATCTACCTCAAGTAACGATTAAAAAGCACAGCCAATTGGCTGTGCTTTTTGTATACTAAATTTATTATAAATCTAACATTCTCTTTTTTAAACGTTCTAAATCAATCGCACTCGAGCGCACTGTTAATTTAATATGGCTGTATTCATATTCTTCTTTAACAACACTCATACTCGATCGGATTTCGCCCACGATACCTTTGGCTGTGTACGGTATAACAATCTCTTCTTCAATCATGTCCTCATGAGCAATGCCAATAATATATTTGTGCAATTTACTAATATCATCTGGATTACGCGTAGAGGTCATCATCGCATCAGGAAACTCATCCATTAGCGACTGCTGTTGATCAGTACTTAATTGGTCTGACTTATTCAGTACTAATAATTTTTTGCTACCTTCTACCCCAACTTCTGCCAGTACTTTATGTACTACTTCAAGTTGTGAGCGAAAAGAAGGATCTGAAGCATCTACAACATACAACAATAACGACGCATCATGTGCCTCAGCGAGCGTTGAATGAAATGAAGCAACCAAATCATGAGGTAATTTTTTAATAAAACCAACCGTATCTGAAACCAATATACGAGGCTGGGTAATCGGATACAGCGCGCGAACAGTGGTATCTAGCGTTGCAAAGAGTTTATTTTCGCCTTCTACATCACTACCTGTAATTGCGCGCATCATTGATGACTTGCCCGCATTGGTATAACCAATTAAAGCCACTGAGAATAGCTCAGAGCGCTGCGTACGTCTGTCCATCATTACATCTTGAACACTAACAAGTTCGCGCTTTAATTCTGCTAACTGATCGCGCACCTTACGGCGATTTAGCTCAAGTGTGGTTTCACCCGCACCTTTACCCATTTGGCGTTCTTTATCACCTGTTGATGTTTCACGCAGTCGTGGCGCGACATAATTAAGGCGAGCAATTTCAACTTGTAATTTTGCAGTTTTAGTACGCGCATGACGGCTAAATATTTCAATGATAATACCGGTGCGATCAAATACTTCTACACCAAGCTGGTTCTCAACATTACGCAGTTGAGAAGGCGTTAAATCACAGTCAAATACCACTACATCAGCACATGCAAAATCAAGTTCGTCTGATGGAATTTCTGAGGATATTTCGGTTAAAGGGTCTTCATCAAGTAAATCATCTTCTTGCTCGTTTTCAACCATCCCTTTATTGCCGGTAAGGTGTGCTATTTCAGCTAGTTTTCCTGAGCCCAGTACATTAACTTTTTGGGTAGAACTTTGCTTTTGCGATTGTGTACCTACTACTTTAAAGCCTAACGTAGTTACCAAACGAGCAAGCTCTGCAAGCGATTCTGTTGCTTCGTCACCTTTAAATTGTGGTGTACTAATAGAAATAAGTAACGCATTAGGAAGTGATGGTTTTGCAGTTAGTTGCATAATTTTTTGTCTTAATGCACCTAAAGTGCAAACCTAATTTTCATTCGAAAGTAACTTGATCCTACGCTGTTATAGCCCAGCTTTATAGGGTTATAGTTCACTAATGGCGTTAATATTTAAAACTAACCATAATATACTCAATTTTATGGCTAGTTTTAAAATCACATTATATTAAAGCCTTATTGTTCAGCTTTAATATTAAACGACACCCTGCTCAATCATTGCATCTGCAACGCGCCTAAAGCCTGCAATGTTAGCGCCTAATAAAAGGTTTCCAGGCTCACCAAATTCTGTAGCGGTGTCGTTAGCGGTAACAAATATATTTTTCATAATTTGTTTTAGCTTTTCATCAACTTCTTCAAAGGTCCAACTTTGCATGCTCGCATTTTGCGCCATTTCTAATTGGCTTGTTGCAACGCCGCCAGCATTGGCGGCCTTACCTGGCCCATACGCAATTTTTGCAGCAATAAAGCAATCAATAGCCTCTTTTGTTGAAGGCATGTTTGCGCCTTCACTTACTAATAAACAACCGCCGGATAATAATGCGTTAGCGTCTGCCTGTGTTAATTCATTTTGTGTGGCGCACGGAAAAGCAGCGGCAGCATTAAAGCGCCAAACAGCGTGCCCATCTTTAGGGTAGTCAATTGCAGAAATATAAATAGCATCGGGGTGAGTTTTTTTATATACGCTCAAGCAATCACGCGATTGCTCTTTCAAACATTTAATAAGATTTAAATCTATACCCGATTCATGATACACAGTGCCACGAGAGTCGCTGCAACTTACTGGTGTTGCCCCCATTTGATAAAGCTTTTCCATAGCATAAATAGCAACATTACCTGCGCCCGAGACCAAGCAGCGCTTACCTTGTAGGCTATCGCCGCGCGCTTGCAGCATGTAGTCAGCAAAATAAACAGCGCCGTATCCAGTGGCTTCTTTTCGTACAAGCGATCCACCCCACAATAAGCTTTTACCTGTTAAAACACCTTCATAGCGCCCAGTCAAACGCTTATATTGACCAAACAAGTAACCTATTTCTCTTGCCCCTACTCCAATGTCTCCAGCGGGTACGTCGGTTGTAGGACCAATATGGCGATAGAGCTCGCTCATAAATGATTGGCAAAAACGCATTATTTCAGCATCTGAGCGCCCTTTGGGATCAAAGTTTGCCCCGCCTTTACCACCACCGATCGGTAAACCTGTTAAAGCATTTTTAAATATTTGCTCAAACCCTAAAAACTTAATTATGCTGGCATTCACACTTGGGTGAAAACGTAAGCCACCTTTATAGGGGCCAAGTGCAGAGTTAAACTCAATTCTGTAGCCTTTATTTACCTGAATATTGCCTTCGTCATCAACCCAGGGAACTCTAAACATAATTTGGCGTTCGGGCTCAACTAAGCGTTGTATAATGGCATTTTTTTTGTATTTTTCTGAGTTTTCTAAGATAGGTTCGAGTGATTCAAGTACTTCTTCAACAGCTTGATAAAACTCGCATTGTGCAGGACTACTATTTTTTAATTGTGCGATTGTGCTATGGATATAATTCATAATTATTCTTCCGTGTTAATAATAAAAGTATTTATCAGATGTTAAAGTAAACGTGATCAAGTTTATGATTCATGCTTTAATGTCTTAATTTAATATAATTAACTATTACCTTAGCATGAAAAATTGAGATGTTTAACGCGAGCTACGTGAATTATTTTTGATTGGAAGTTTGATTTTTATTTATTAAAGATGAATTTAAATTCACAAATTTAAAAACGGAACAGTGCCAAGTGAGTTTTTATATTTTCAAAAGGGAATTTTAGAAGTATTAGGTTAGGTGTGGGTTTGTTTAAAAATATAACAATTAATGGGTTTTATACTGCATTGCGCTCGCAAAAAACCCACTAACTAAAAACTAATTAGCTAAAACCAGTTACTCAGCAGACTCTTCTGGACGGTGCTGCTTTTGTACGCCAGTTAAAAACAAACGTAATATTTGATCGTTACAAACACGGTAATGTTTGTTATCTACTTTTCGAGAAAATGCGCTTAACTCATGTTTACTTAAATCAAAATCAACAAGTGCAAGTGTTGCTATAACATCTTCTGCTTTCATATTTAAAGCAATACGTAGCTTCATGAAAATAATATTATTATTTAGCTTCTTCTCAGGCTCTGGTTGCTCACCTTCGCGTTTGCCACGTTGGGTATTAATAAACCCATTTAAAAAGCTAGCAAACTCAGTATCACTTATTGGGGTAAAAGCCTCTTCACCTTCTTTAGTTAACCATGCAATTACTTGCTCTTTGGTGACCGTATGCTCTGCTGATGCAAAAACATTGACCATAGCAGTATCAGTTAAGTTAAAAGTGTAGCGAATGCGGCGTAAAATATCGTTATTAGTCAAAGTAAATCCCAAAGTGAGGTATAGCAACCAAGCAGTTATTGCTTAATTTTAAATAAGCACCTAGTTTAACAGGTTTACTAATACCACCCTATTAATTTTTATCTGAGCTTCTTATACCTAGTTACCAAGCACCTTGGCAGGATCTACGCGCGTTGCTTGCCATGCAGGATAAATAGTGGCAAGTATCGCAAGCACAAACGTAACAATCACTGTAATACCAATGTCTTCAAGTACTAATTTACTTGGTAAAAACTCTATAAAATAAACGCCCTCAAGTGGATTGGCTCCAAATAATTGGCTTATCCACGTAAAAAGCTCACTTATATTAAGCGCTAATACCACGCCAATTAGTGTTCCTAGTGCCACGCCTACAAATGCTTGCATTAAGCCTTGCATTACAAAGGTGGCTAAAATAGTACTGTCTTTCGCGCCCATGGTTTTTAAAATTGCGATATTGCCTTGTTTTTCGCGTACTTCCATCACTAAAGAGGACACAATATTAAAACTGGCTACCGCTATAATTAAAAACACCACAATATAAACAATGGTACGTACCATTTGAATATCTTGAAAAAGGCTGCCTTGGGTTCTGAACCAACTGGAAACATACACGTAGTCGTCAATAGTTTGGCCCACTTTTAGCGCTATTTGGTGCGCCGAAAACACATCATCAACACTTAACCGCAGCCCTGTTACTTGAGTTTCATCGTAACCCAATGTTTGCTGCGCTTTATTAAGATGTATAAATGCAGCTGTACTATCAATGGGGCCTCCCATTTCTATAACACCTGCAAGGTTAAGTGTTACGCGTTTAGGCGCTAATAATGACTGACCTTTTTGGCCTATTTGCGGAATAAGTAACGTAATGTTGTCGCCTACTCTTGCATCTAACTGTTTTACTATTTGCTTACCTAAAATTACATCGTCAAGGGCTAACTGACTCACTAATTTACCACTGGTAAACTGGTTTACCGCCGATACATTACTCTCGAGCGATGGCTCAACACCTCGAATTTCTATCGCTTTTAGCTGGCTTTTATATTGCGCCATCCCATTCACTGCAATAAATGGCGCAGCCCCTGTTACATGCGGTTGTGTTTGTAAATCCTCAACTTTTTGCGACCAATTTGCAATGGGTCTACTTGGTGCTACATATTCAACCTGCGGCACAACACTTAGCAATCTATGTACTAGTTGCTGCTCAAAACCATTAATTACCGACAGCGCCACAATTAAAACCGCGACACCTAATAAAATACCAATAGTCGACGCTTTAGCGATAAAACTAACAAAGCCGTTTTTTTCATCTTTGTGGCCTGAATAGGCTCTAAAACGTTTACTTAAAAATGCACTAAGCAACATGCTGCGACTCTTTAATAGCTAGTTTTCCATCGTCTAAATAAGCTATTTTGCCTAGCTTATCGGCAAGTTCTAAATCGTGTGTAACTACCACAAAACTGGTGTTTAAGCTTTGGTTAAGCTCATTAATTAAATCGTAAATTTTAATCGCATTTTGTTTATCTAAATTACCGGTTGGTTCATCAGCAAGCACAAGCGCAGGTTTAGTAACCAGTGCACGGGCTATTGCCACGCGTTGGCGCTCTCCACCAGAAAGCGCAGACGGTTTATGCGAGCTGCGATGTGCAAGGCCTACTTTTTCGAGCATATCGAGCGCTTGTACTTTAGCCTCTTTTGCACTTAAGCCTTTAATTAATAATGGCATAGCTACGTTTTCTACCGCGCTAAACTCCATTAATAAATGATGAAATTGATAGATAAACCCTAAGTTTTGGTTTCTAAATGCGGCTTGCTCTGTTCGCGAAAGCTTGGCAACTTCTTGGTTTTTGATTTTAGCGCTACCCGAACTTGCGGTATCTAATGTACCAAGTATGTGTAAAAGCGTACTTTTACCAGAGCCTGAACTCCCCACAATAGCGAGCATTTCACCTTGCTGAAGCGCTAAATCAACGCCTTTTAATACTTCAACTTGGTTGCTGCCATCTTGATAAACCTTACTTAAATTTTCACAACTAATTACTAAATCATTCATAACGTAATACCTCTGCTGGTTTTACTTTTGCGGCTTTACGCGCAGGATATAAGGTAGCTAAAAAGCTCATAGCAATACTGGCAAACGCTATTATTACTAAACTCAAAATATCAAATTTTACCGGAAGCTCTATACCCGCCAATAAGTTTAAGCCCACTAATGCAAGTAGCTCATTTATATATAAACTAAATATTACACCTAAAAATGCGCCTATTGCAGTACCAATTACGCCGTTATATAGGCCTTGCACCATAAACACTTTTTGCACTTGCGAAGGTGTTAAACCTAACGTTTGTAGTATGGCTACTTCACCTTGTTTTTCGCTTACCATCATGGTTAATGCCGATACAATATTAAATACAGCCACCAATACAATGAGGGCAAGCAACATAGACATAATGCGCTTTTCCATAGCAACGGCTGCAAATAGAGTACCTTGGGTACTGCGCCAATCACTGTAATTGTGATCTTTTAAAATACGTTGGCTTGCTTCAATAAATTCATCTAGTTCGAAAGGTTCGTGCAATGAAACACTTAAATTTGGGGCGGTGTTTTTATCCAGCTTTAATACCCGTTGTAGCGAAGCGCCACTCGTAAACGCAAGTGCCATATCTATCTCAGATCCGGTTTCGTATATTGCGGCAACTTTAAATAAACGCTGGCTGGGTACTCGCCCAAGAGGTGTATACGTTGAAGCATTAGGCATAATAACGCGAAGCTTATCACCCACGCTAACGCCTAATTTACGACTCAAATAACGGCTTATAGCAATGTTGTAATTTTTGTTTAATACAGTTTTCCAATCGCCTTGCACTATTTTATCGGTAATTTTATACAAAGAACCGCTGTCGTTATAAAGGCCTTGTAATAAAACGCCGTGCAAGTCTTTATTTGTTTGCACAATAGCTTCGCCGTGGCGATATAAGCTTACATGATCAACATAAGGAGATTGTTCGAGGTCGGTTTTAAGGGTGTTCATTTGGGTGGCAGTGTTTTTACCTGCGCTAACTTCAACATGTGGAATAAGTCCAAGCATATTGGTTTTTAGGCTATTTTCAAACCCGTTCATTACACTGCTTACCGTAAATAATGCCATTAAACCAATAGCGATACCGGCAATAGAAAAAAACGAAATAAACGATATAAACGCATTTCCTTTAGAGGAGCGACTATATCTAAGCCCTATAAATAAGCTAACCGGTTGAAACATATTATTTTTAACACTTATCGTAAAAGTATTGAGCAATAGTAGCACGAAAAAAGTGCCTTTGGGTATGGCGTAAAATGTAAGAAATAATTTAAAAATCTGATACTTGGCTATATTTACAGCAATATGTATTTAACCATTAATTCGCGGTTAAGTTTTCAGCCCTTTAACTAAATAATCGAGCAATACCCGTACATTAGTGGCCACAAACTGCCTTGGTGGATATACGCCCCATACCCCTTCTTGCTGTGGTTGATAGGGTGTTAAAATAGGCACCAATTGCCCTGAGTTAATTTCGTTTTCAATGTAGTAGTCTGGGAGCTGTACAATACCGAGCCCCTTTTTTGCGCCATCCACCAGCGCCCAACCACTATTACACTGTAGCCGCCCCGCTATTTTAATGTGTTTATCGCGCCCATTTTCGTTTACGCGCCAGTAGCTACTATTCCCAATTAAACATTCATGGCTGTTTAGCTCGCCTAAAGTATGCGGCTCACCAAATCGCGTTAAATACTGTGGTGCCGCGCACATAATAAACCGCCGCGCACTTAACCTACGCGCTTTTAAGCTCGAATCTTTTAAGTGCCCAAGCCTTATTGCTAAATCAAATCCGCCCTCTAATAAGTTTTCTTGCTCGTTACTTAGTGTGGCAACAACTTCTACCTCGGGATGATCCTTCATAAAATTATGCACTATAGGCATAATGAACGTTTCCCCATACATAACAGGGGCTGTGAGCTTAATTTTACCCTTTGGTGTAGTTTGGTGCGTGGCAAGACCTTGAGTTGCCTCATCCATAGCATGTTGTAAGTGCTTTATTTGATGTAAATACACTTCGCCTTCTTTAGTTAAAACCACTTTACGAGTAGTACGGGTTAAAAGCTGGGTATTTAAACGTTTCTCAAGCGCCGTAACATGGCGGCTAATATGCGCAACCGAAAGCCCAAGCATTTTTGCAGCCGCAGTAAAGCTGCCCTCCTCCCCTACAGCTATAAACTCATCTATTCCATCCCAACGCGCCATTATTACCATACTGTAAAAGTGTTTTAATAAAATTGAGATTATCATTATTTGAGAAACAAATACAATAAGCACATCACCCAAGCAAATTGGGTCTACAATTATTTTTTAATAGCCAGTTAAAGGAAATAAAACACATGTCTGAATTTATTAAATCAAAAGCTGCCATTGCTTGGGGTCCTAATCAACCACTTAGTGTTGAAGAAGTTGATGTGATGATGCCTAAAAAAGGCGAAGTAATGGTAAAAATTACCGCTACAGGTGTGTGTCATACCGATGCATTTACATTATCAGGCCAAGATCCTGAAGGCATATTTCCTGCTATTTTAGGTCACGAAGGCGCTGGTGTTGTCTATGCTGTTGGCGAAGGCGTAACGAGTGTTGAAGTTGGGGATCATGTTATTCCTTTATACACTGCAGAATGTGGCGTATGTAAAATGTGTACTTCAGGTAAAACTAACCTGTGTTCAGCCGTGCGCGAAACACAAGGTAAAGGCCTAATGCCAGACGGCACTACACGCTTTTTTAAAGATGGCCAACCAATTTATCACTACATGGGGACATCAACGTTCTCTGAGTACACTGTATTGCCAGAAATCTCACTCGCTAAAGTAAATAAAGAAGCATCACTAGAAGAGATTTGCTTACTCGGCTGTGGTGTAACAACAGGCATGGGCGCAGTTACCAACACAGCTAAAGTAAAGCCTGGCGACACTGTTGCTATATTTGGCTTAGGCGGTATTGGTTTGTCTGCGATTATTGGCGCAAAAATGGCCGGTGCGGGTCGTATTATTGGTGTTGATATAAACACCACTAAATTCGATTTAGCTACAAAACTAGGTGCAACTGATTTAATTAACCCAAAAGATTTCGACAAGCCAATTCAAGAAGTTATTGTTGAAATGACAGACGGCGGCGTTGACTACTCGTTTGAATGTATCGGTAATGTTGACGTAATGCGCTCAGCGCTTGAGTGTTGCCACAAAGGTTGGGGAGAGTCAGTAATTATTGGGGTGGCGGGTGCAGGCCAAGAAATATCAACCCGCCCGTTTCAACTAGTAACTGGGCGTGTATGGCGTGGTAGTGCATTTGGTGGTGTTAAGGGCCGTTCACAACTTCCTGAAATTGTTGAGCGTTACATGGCGGGTGAATTTGCTCTTAGCGACTTTATTACTCACACAATGGGCCTTGAAGATATTAATGAAGCGTTTGATTTAATGCACGAAGGCAAAAGTATTCGTACAGTCATTCATTACTAATAAACTGCATTCGTAAAATAGCTTATTAATAAGCCGTAATACTTTTAAGTTTACGGCTTTTAAGGATTAAGTATGTTAGAAAATATCTCAAGTGTAAAAGTGTCTGGCGGTTGGCATAAACAATATACTCACAGCTCGCAAAGTACACATAGCACTATGCGCTTTGCCGTATTTTTACCACCTGGCGCAAGTGAGACAAACAAAGTACCGGTACTTTATTGGTTATCGGGTTTAACCTGTACAGACGAAAATTTTATGCAAAAAGCCGGTGCATTTAAAAAAGCAGCAGAGCTGGGTATTGCTATTGTAGCGCCAGACACTAGCCCGCGTGGCGAGAACGTACCTAATGAAGACAGCTACGACTTTGCACAAGGCGCAGGCTTTTACGTAAATGCCACGCAAGCTCCTTACAACACCCATTTTAATATGTACGATTATGTTGTTAGTGAATTACCAGCACTTATTGAACAACATTTTCCAATAACAAGCACAAAAGCAATTAGTGGTCACTCTATGGGCGGACACGGTGCATTAATGGCTGCACTTAAAAACCCGACTGCGTTTGTAAGTGCCTCGGCTTTTAGCCCTATTGTAAATCCGATTGAATCCCCTTGGGGTGTAAAAGCATTTACTGGTTATTTAGGAAATGATAAAGCGCTTTGGGCACAATATGATAGCTGCGAGTTGATGAAAAACGCAGAGCAAGCTCATTACTTACCCATGTTAGTGAGTCAAGGTGATGCTGATGGCTTTTTACAAGAGCAACTTAAGCCAGAAAGCTTAGTCGCTATTGCTGATAAAAAAGGCTATCCGCTTACACTTGAAATGCAAGCAGGCTATGATCATAGTTACTTTTTTATAAGCAGTTTTATTGACCAACACTTATTATTTCATCATCAGTTTTTAACTGCATAGGCTCATTAGTGTGTAGGGATGACTTTTCTAACTCTACACACTCTTTCAATACTTTACTCACTTGCCTGCATACTTGTACCGTATTGTTATTGCCCTTACCTTTAATAAATTCAACTATAGCCATATCGGCTTCAACACCGAGTTTAGTAAAGCTAAAGCCCTCTTTATCTTTTACAACAGGCCCCGCATTTACTGGGCCAGGTTGAGAGCGCGCTGCCCCATCTAAAATTATACCCGCAGCAGCGCAACCAATTAATACATTTGTAAATAGAATAATCAATAAAGTACGCATTATTAACCCCACCAATATAATTACCTAAATTATATACAATTTTAAAAATAGCATTGTAAAAAAATGTAAGCCTTAGTGCTTAAATTCACGTATGAACTCTTTAATAAAACCCACCAGCTGTAAAATAAAAATAACCAAAAAAGGAAGCGCTCCAATAATAGCAACGCTTCTGTTTAATGGTTCATTATTTTGTACTAGCAAAACAAAAGCGCATAAACCTAGTGCAAACGACCAAGCATACAAGCTCCATGTTTGAACTTCACTTGCACCACTTAATTGGCGAATAACCAAAACAGCAGAGTCTGCTGATGTGGCTACAAAAATGAGTAACAGTAATAAACTTGACCAAATTAATAAACCGCCTTGCCACCCTAATTGCTCAAAAAATACAAACAGCCCTTGCGTATAATCGGCTTTAATAGCCACTAAAATGCCTGCATTGTGCGTTTGATCCCACGCAATTGCAGAGCCCGAAAACACACTAAACCAAATAATTGTCACAAAAGTTGGTACAAATACAACACCTAAAATGTATTGCCAAACCGGCCGTCCTTGGCTAATTTTTGCCAAAAACACACCAACGAACGGGCCCCAAGCTAACCACCAAAAATAGTAATTGTATGTCCAACCTGTTGCCCATGCGGGGTCATTAAGTACGCTTTCAAACTGCCATGTACCTGTGGTTATGAGCTGAATGTAATCCAATGTTCCTCCTACAGCTATGTCTATAATTGGCTTTATAGGCACAAAAATTAATAGCCATGCTATAAGTGAAAATGCTAAAAACACATTAAACTTACTTAGAGTTTGAATTCCTTTTTTAAGCCCCAACTTTGCAGAAATGGTATAAAGCAGCGCAATTAGAAAAATTATAATAAACCCCGAAAATAAAGCAGATTCAACCCCTAGCTCAAGCTCGAGCCCTTTACGCAGTAATAAAGTTGAATTAGCAATTGTGCCCACGACACCAAAAAATATTGCAAGTATGGCAATTAATTTAATGCTAAAGCTCAACTGTAACTGCCAAGCCCGATTAATAACGCCTTTAGTTGCACTGATCACAGGAGCACTAATATCGCCCGCTTTACCACTATTGCGAGTAAGCCCACCTAATAACAAGCCAAATACTGCATAGAGCGCCCATGCATGCGCGCCCCAATTAACTAAGGTAAGTGCCAAACCACTTGTTTGATTGTTAGGATACAAGCTTTGCTTTAAAGGCGAATTAACCGTGTGTAGTGCAGGCTCTGCTACTCCCCAAAATATAAGTCCTGAGCCCATTCCTGCTGCAAACAACATAGAAAGCCAACCAAAGGTACTAAACTCAACAAGTGCTTGCGCTCCTCCTATTTTTCGTTGCCCTAATGGGCTTATAGCAATAGCTATCACAGAAAAAAGTAACAAGTTTACCAATATAAAAAATGGCGAGCCTAAATAACCTAAAATTTTATTAATAGCGGGTTGTAAGTGCTCTGTGAGTAATTCAGGAAATAAAAAAGCAATAACAGATAACCCAACGCAAAATAGTAAGGCTGTTTTTTCAAGCTTAGTGGGTGTGCTTAATGTTTTATTTAAAGGCAAGAGATTCACATAGGTGTCTTTTAGTCTGGATAAAAGAATACGGGGCTTTAAAACTCAGATCAAATTAACTATTGCGTAAAATAGTAATAAAAACATGTAAAAGTTTCCTCAATAATTCTTGTTAAATACAGGTATTAACAATAACTAATTGATTAATAGTCATTTATTCTATGGCTTGCTGTTTGCTTATTATTAACAAAGTTAACCAGCACAGGCTCAATAATGGAAATTGATTTACAGTGGAATGAAATCATCGATAACTTAATACACTTAGGTATTGCATACCTACTTGCACTACCCATGGCTTACGACAGAGAGCGTAGTAATGATGGCGCAGGCCTTCGTACCTTTCCTCTTGTTGCTGTTGCATCGTGTGGGTATGCATTAATTGCTATGTCGGTTTTAGATGGCGCAGAAGCTCAATCAAAAATGTTGCAAGGCATCATTACTGGTATTGGTTTTATTGGCGGTGGCGCAATTTTGAAAAATAACAAATCAACCTCCGGCACAGCAACCGCAGCCAGTATTTGGAATATGGGCTTAATTGGTATAGCCGTAGCGTACAGCCGCTACGAAATAGCAATTTTACTTGCCATTATTAACTTTATAACGCTTAGGTATGTAAAAAAGTTTAAGTAACAGTTTTTTTAATAAGTATTGCAGCAAAATTCCAATGCATTGTTTGAATAGCCAAGACTTATTAATGCAATAACTCCCCATAATTTATATGTGGGGAGTTACAATTTTTATAAAAAGCTTTCACCGCTTTGCTTAAGTGTAATTGTTTGTGCTTGAGCGCTTTTTATTAATAATCCACAACGCAAATCATTTTTCGAAATAACAATTTTATCAATTGTATTAGTGTCATAGTCAACGACTTTGTTTTCGCATCTAAGTTGCACTTTGCTCAGTGGTAATTCTGATTCTAATTTAACTTCAGACTTCGACATCATAGGCATTACAGCTTGTTCTGAAGCTAAACTAAATTGTTGCTTAATATCTCCCGAGTTTTTATAAATATCGTTCACTTGAGTTAACAACTGTTCCTTGTTTTGCTCTGTAAAGGTTATGGATTCAATATTGCCTAGTGCATCTATTGCATCATAAGCACGTACATAATCTTGTTTTGATATAAACCACTGTAAAGCGTTTTTAATCACACGTTTTTGAATTTGATCCGGTAGATTAGCTCTAAATAAAAACGCTTCGTAGATATGCTGATCAAAGCTCTTCCAGTCTTGCACAAAATAACTGTGCTGGCTTTTAAGCCATGCAAGCAAAACAATCTCAACCGTATTTTTTGTATGTTCATTTTCTAATTCATCGATACGGCTTTTAGCTTCATCGTATTTCTTTTCGTCGATTAATTTACTAGCTTGCTCATAATCATTAAAAAAGCCGCGAGACGCTTTATCGTTTGAAAAATTAATATGTAAATTTTGCGAACTTACAGTAATGGTTTTTGCTACAGGTATAGTCTCACCATTTAATTTTGCACTTTTGTAGTTGAGCTTAGACACGTAATCCATTACTTCTCTTTGGTACTTTTTTTGCCCAACCGTAGCTACAATTTCTATATCACTAACCTGCCCGCTTTTATCAACCAAGTAACTGCTCAAATTAATCCCCTCTAACCTCGAAGCGCGCGAAGAAGTATTAGTGAGCTGATCGTAGTTTTTATTAATTACTTCTGCAGGAATAAAGTCGTCAGCAAAAACAGAGAGTTGAGTAAAAGTACAAGTTAAAGAAAGCGCTAATATGAGTTTTTTCATCAGTTTTATCCATCCTAGATAGTGTTTATATAATAAAAACAAACGATCAACATAAAAGCAAGTGTAAACACAAAAGATTAGTTTATTTAATGAGCTTTACTTAGAAAAAACTTAATAGTAAATATATTTGAGGCATTAAAAAAGGCGCTTAAAAAGCGCCTTGCTAACAAGTATGTGTGCTTAAAACATATCTTTATAGGAGCAATGACCTTAAGTTCTTGAAATCATTGATTTTCTAAAGACTTCTTTTTTAGTGGGGTCATCCAGCGCCCAAACTGGTTCAGCATCGGGGATGAATTTGCCATACACTTTACGAATCATTGCGGTGTCAGTATGCCCTAAATGGGCGGCTACTGTCGACTCAGGTTCACCAGCTTTTAGCATCCAACTGGCGAAGCTATGTCGAGTTGCATAGGGTCTCAAGTAGGCTAAGCCTGCCTTATCAAGTGTCTGCTTCCAATGTTTCTGCGTGAACAGCCTCGACGTTGTATAAGGGACTCCCCTGCTCGTCACCCATGCTCTCTCGGAATCGTGCGTCTGCAATTCTAGTTCTAAGGCCAATCTCGCGGAAGATGGAAGGTAGATTTTCCTTGCTCGGCCACTTTTCGGTGATTGCTCCGCCCCTGTTTGGGTTAAAGTGCGTTTCACAGTGATATACGGTAGACATACGTCCTCCCTCCTTAGTGCTGATGCTTCGCCTGGTCTTAATCCCGACCAGAACATAAATGTGACTAATCGCTTACGACTTTCACTGTTGAAGGCCTTCGCTATCCGTTCGGCTTCATCAATTGTAAAGACCTCAGTCGAGTCTATGCTCTTGTGAAGTCCCTCCATTGTTAAGGCCTTGGACTTTGACTCCACACCGTCCAGCATACGGCCAAAATTATCGGATTCGATAACTAATGACCTAACTGCTCGTGTAATGGCAAATCGAACAAGCCACAAGCGGAACGATGCGAACTCTGTTGAGGGCGACATTTTAATTATATCGTCGCGCAAACGCATAGCCTCTGTGGGTGTAATATTTGCCGCGTCTATATGCCCGAAATGCTCAATTACCCACTCAGCCCTAATGCTGTACGTATTATGAGTAGAGCCTTTGACCTTGCCACGTTTGGCCTCAATAAAATGCTCACGAATAATAAACTCCAACCGGCGCTCGTCCTTTTTCAAACTTGGATCATTTGGAAAGTACCGAGATAAATCAAATTGACCAAGCGTAATGTCACGCCTTATAGCGTTTAGCATTTGTTCGGCAGCCTTGATATTTGCCTTAGTCGGTGGTATTCCTAGCGTTCGTCGCCACTGGTTCTTTTCATTTGGTGGGCGAAAAGCAATGCGTAGTTTGTCTCTATGCACTGTTACACCCTTGGGTAAATCTAAATCACTCATACGGCTATACTCCTGATAGTGATTACCCCCCACCGAGTAGGTTAAAGCACGGGGATCATGGTGTCTATTTGTTTGGGCATAAAAAAGCCCCGCCTATTGAGGCGGGGTTATTAAACCAATCGGTCTACTTGAGGGCTTCTTCGACCATTGCGTGTAGCTCGTCATCCCATTTTGGTTTTGAACTCTTAACAAGCTTTTCAGACGCAAACAACGCGAGTTTTACAAGGAACTCTGTTGTTACTAAGCGAGTCATCAAGAACGCTAACAGTTTACTCAGCATTGGTCTCTACCTGAATTACGGGCACAGCTTCCACAAGCTCTGCCAAACTTTGGCCTTCAAAACCGACACGTTTAGCGATTGTGCCCAACACTTCACTTAGGCCTTTGGCCTCGTCCAGTGAGTCAAGAACACGTGCTTTTAGTCGGATTATTTCTGCTTGTGCATTTTGTTGTTCTTCCATTATTACTCGACTCCAATTACTTCTAGTTTGCAGTGTGTTTCCGCTGCTGTTTCGGCGGTTAGGCCTGTGTACGTCTCAGAGTCTAATGTATAGCTAGCGAAATCTGAGTTGTAAGTAGTAGGATCAATCAGAATATACGGCGGTGAACCCGCGTCCTTATCTTCCTGCGCAGGCCAATAGCCAATGCGGTAGTTAAGACTAAAGTTAGCTGTCTCATTGTTTACAGTGCCGATAGCCTCACGAATGTCATACGTAAAGTTTTCGCCAGTGTTCGCGGTGAACTCTGAACGAAGAACTTGGAATACTGCTGCTGCGAACGTAGTCCCTTGTGGGTCTGTGAATGGTGCTGTGAACATTTTAGAACCTCTTGTTGTTATTGAGCTGCGAGTATAACGCGTTACTACTAACTAAAATAGTAGTAACACTGTTAAACCTATTTAAAAGGAAAGTCCATTTTTACGCGTGCAACGGCCTCTAGCCAGTTGCCTTTAGCTTCATCAGTCTGGTCAAACTGCCACTCCATGAACAGCTTATCAGTTTGGGCATAATCCTTTTGACGAGCCTTGACCATCTTAGCGTTATGCACCTCAATGGTTGGCACAACAGCCCCCCACGTGCCAGTGTTTGGGTCATAGATTTTACCCATGTACTTGAACGTCGGGTCGAAATCTATTTCGTACCAATTTTCTAAGTCTTCTGGCACAGGCCACACTTGAACTGACCTACACGTTGCAATATCGACATACGCCTTATCAAACACTTCTTCGGTCTTCGGGGCATGATTAACAATCATTATACTTTCTCCACAATGTTCACGCCCCATATACGACGGATAAGGCTGTTTTCGCCGCGCTCGATAAGACTACGCTTACCTTGCAGCGACACACGCCAGTATTTATCGTAAAGCGGGCTAGATAGCATGAATTGCTTATCATCAAATTTACCTACGTCGGCTGTTATCGTGTACGTAGGGATCAAAGTAATACCCATAACATCGTCATTATCTTCTGAACCTTCAACGGCCAAGAACTCGTATTTGTCGTAGTCGTCAGCCAGCGTAATGTTACCATTCGCAAGACCCGCAGCGTTGTAGTAAAGCGATGTGTAATCGTACTTCATTTCAATACGCTTGAACGCAGGCGAACTACCCGTGAAGCTACGTACCAAAATAGCCATCGAAGTACCACTAAGGCGAGTTACACGTATGGTGTACCTCTGACCACTTGCTGCATAGTTATCACTGATTTGGTCATCAATATGTATAGAAGAACTTCCTTCCCAACGACCATAACTAGGTGAGCCATACTCGTTGTCTAGATGCTGAAAAGATGTGCCTGTGTAGGTACGGTTAACGATTCGAGTATTGGAAGTTGTACCTCGGAAAACCTCTATGCGCCAGTTAGGTGTCGAGTAGGCTTGTTTTCCTGATCCGTTACGGTAACTCGTTGAGCCACTTACAACCCATGAGAGATTAACCTTTCCACCTAGAACTGTTATAGCGGGCAGTACGTAAGTACCCCCCGAGTTCAAGGATTTATCAGTACCACTTTGCGTACCACCTGCCACAGTACCCACGTAATACGGGTTTATCTGTCTACGAGCCTCATCTTGGATGGACTCAATATCAACCGTGTTTTTAGATAATTTACCATCAAAGAAACCGTTACCCTTTGTATCCACATAGAATATTGGCGATATTTCCTTGCCTGCTGAGTCAGTCCTAGATAAAGCTATAGGGCGCACAGCATCAGGGGCGATTTTAAGGCTAGTGTATGAACCACCATTGTTTACTAGGCTATTAACCTGTAGGTGTCTTGCGTTGATAGCGCCCGCACCAATCCAGCTAGCCGTGATAGTGTTTTCAAGCCCAGCAGGCGGCGTAGATGGGAGGAAGTCATCGTACGTAATAACCCTTGAGATGACACCCGTAGTAGCTTTAGCATTCACGACCCCGTTAAAACGGGCATGCCCATTCATCGCTAAGTAAGTACCAATAACGCCATTTTGCTTGAGAACGAGTTGGTGTTTATTACCACCGTCTATTTCACTACCGTAGTGGTAGCCAAGCCCATAATGTTTAGCGTGAGTACGCCAGTCAGATCCGATAGTCCATATCATTTGATCCTTGCTAGAGCCCAATGTTGCATAGTAACCAACGATGCCCCCCTCGCCCGTTGGATTAGTGCTATAAAGCTGGTGCTTGAATCGGATACCACCATCCGTTTTGATTGATTCCAACGTGTTAGTGCTTGACGAGAAGAAGGACTTACCTGCGTAGGTGCGAACCCATGTTGCGTCGGTCATGTAGAGGCCGCCACCGAAAGAACTAAAGTAGATGCCGTGTTCGCCCTCAGTTCTAATCCATGTGTCACTGCCATTCAGAATAGTATGACCATCCTGTTTTAACCCGCCTTGAACATCAACCGCACCACCGAATAGAACGGTTTTGCCAACCACATCAACATTCACATATGAAGAACCATCATACCAAGCTTGCATGAACCTACGAGTTCCCCCCGAGCTATCTAGGCCGTACCAGTGGGCGCGCCCCTCTATGCCTTCATTACGAGTGTCAACACGTTGCTTAGAACCATTAGGTGCGACGAAGTGTGTAGTAGCTTTTACGCTTAAATCACCTGTAATAAGCCCGCCCGTAAGCGCTAATGCGCCAATCGCCGCAGGACTAGGTTTATTGCCAGTGTGGTAAACTTGGCTGCCGTTAACAGTTAGCTCTTTGTTGAAGTAGAACGATGGACGGTCAGTGTATATGTGCGCGTATGATCCATTTGCGGGGCCAAATTCTATAACCCCTCCCGCAGTTCTTGAAGTGATACCACCCCACGCATTTGAGCTAAGGCCTGTGTGTCCGTGGTCACTACGCGAGAATGAACTGGCGTGTAATCCATCTAGCTTATCTGCATCAAGACCCGAACCACTGCCATCATTTGCAGAGTGCCAAATAGCATTGCCTCTATAGGTAATGCCACCTGAATAAAAGCTCAGTAGTGAGACCGCGTTGCCCCCCGACATAAATCTAAAGTGATAGCCTGACGCGTCTCCATCATCATCATTGTTATGCGTGAAGTAGATATTTGAGTCATCAAGGTAAACAGACACATTATCGTCTTGCCCAACTTGAGAGTTAGAAGAACGCTGCCATCTGAATGGATTGCTCAGCGTAGACTCCGCATTGATTGCTTTTGTTTTAAGCGTTCCCGTCGCAGTTCCGTTAACAGAATTAACGAAACGCGAGTCTGCCTCTGCTTCGGTGTAGTAACGGCCATCATGCGTGTGGCCTATTGCGGCATAACGAGCATTACCTTCACCCTTAGAGTAAACATCAACAAACGCACGGACAGCACTCATGTTAGAGCAAAAGCGGATGTAGTTGTCACTCGTACTATTCCTGAATGCTATCGCGCCACCAATAGAGCTTTCATTTTGGTACGTAGACCTGAACAACCGACTAAACGTGTCACCACTTGAGTTACGTAATGCAATCGAATTAGCTGTTCCCGTTGACGAAGCCAATTTGCCAGATAGCTTGTCAGCATTTGAAGCGCTTACAGCATTTGTCGCTGTAGCCGTTTTGCCTAGATACTTTGACGACAGCTTAGTGCCGCCCTCTGAAAAGGAAGGTGCAGAGACCTCATGCGTGAACGCTGCTGTTCCCCCTTTATTGAGTTGAAAAGCTATTTCACCACCATTGTATCGGAATCCCAAAATGCCGTTTTGATGGTCAAACTGCCAGTAGTTATCCTCGAACGTGGAATCCATTAGGTTTAGTTGAACGTTAGTGTGCCTAATGGTCAACTGACCTTCTACCCTCCCGCCCTTGTCACTTCTAAGGAATTGTGACGAGTTAATATTATCTAGCTTGTCAGCATTAACCGCTGTGGTCGTTTTGCCTAGATACTTGCTGCCTAGCGATACGCCATTTTCATAAAAGTTAACTGAGTGGACTTCTTTAAACTTCCACGAAATTGTGCCCAAGTTACTTTTGTTATTAGCATACGGCAGTAAGCCCGCACTAGTTGTACGCACCCAACTATTTGAGCTAGCAGGATTGTTAGCAGGAAACATGCGCGGGTATGAAGAACTGCCCGATGTGTCGATACCCAAATAGCTTGGCTGCTCTTTTACATCTTTCCAGCGAACGTCTGTTATGAACCCACCACTTGATACCGTTGGTTCTGAAACACTAACAGCAAAAAACAGCTTGTCAGCATAATTGTAAGAGACAACACTTTTAGGATTAAACGTAATGTTCGAGATGGTGAACTCGTACGTGTACTCTAATCCTTTAGTCGGCGCGGGTAAGATAACTTGTTCCGAGAAGTTGAACGATGTGCGGTAAAGTCTGTGACCACCTTCCTCTGTTGAGTAATTGATGTTAGCTGACAGACGAATTGTGGCTTTACCTACTGTAAAGTTATGCGCCGCGCCGTTTAGCTTCATTGTCACATCAAATGCTACGTCTTTAAGGCCTGCTTCATTAGGGCCACTAACACTAAAGTTCATCTTTTGGGCGCTACCACCCGACTTAAGAGCGGGAACTGAGATTTTCTTGTTAAACCCAACACCCTTTGAAGTAACAGATTGTGTGCCCCCTAGTACGACACCATCAGGGCTAACACGTACTATGCCATCTTTAAACGCAGGGTCAATCATGTGTTCGCGGATTGCACCAGGCGGCATAGTAATGTCGTCCGAAAGTATAGCAATACCATCAACCGCTAAACGCCCACTGTCGATTGTTTCTGCTGATAATTGACGAATAACGGCTTCGTCAAGGTACATGTAGTTACGGTCTTCTGAGAAGTAGAACGGGAACTTAGACTTGTCCAATTCGCTACTACCATTCCAGTTAGGCGGCACGATAGCAATTTCATCCGCTTGGAAGTAAAGCTTACCACCCGCGTCCACACCACTGCCTTTAGACAGTAAATGAACACCCGATACTTTACCGTTAGCATCTGCTTTGATTACACGCTCGGCCTTGAGGACATTCGTTTTGGTATCTGTGTATGCACGGGCTATATCTTTGGCCGAAGCAACGGCCTTACCTTGGCTAGCATTCACTGATTCAATACGACTAGCATTAGCATTTGACGCTGTTTCGATAACACTTACGCGACTGTCAACGGCATTAACCTCTGTAACATCACGGATTTCTAAGTATTCAATATCTACTACAGGTGAGCCTTTGCCAATATGAGAAGCGATGAACATAAGGCGCACATAGCGCGTACCCTCACGAAAGTTTCGTGAACTCATGCCAACGCCCGTCATTATGGCCGAGTATTCGCGCCATGTTCCATCGGTCGGTAATATCTTAGGTGATGCTGCGGCGTAAAGGTACGTTCCAGCTCCACCACTAGGGCGAGCGACTTCTTTTTTGTTTGCATCATAAGGCGCAACACCCGCATACAAACGATTTGAGTTATCAGACGAGTTTACCGCTTGGCGGGCACGTACACGGATCTCATAACTACGGTCTGGGTTAACTTGAAAGAACTCACGGGAGAAACCATCGCGAGAACCCGTAACTCTAAACCCTGCTTTAAGGTTCGCAGCACCCGAATCCGCGCTACTATCCAAGGCTGAGTGGACATCTGGGACAACATTGTTAGCTGAATTAAGCGTGTATTCTGACGACTTGGCCGCAATGCTTTCGACCGTTGATATGCGGCGCGCTTTGTCCAAATCAGATGTTTCGAGAGTAGACACACGATTAGTTGCGGCATTAACTTTACTGTCAGCCGAGTTCGCTTTGGCCTGCGCCTTAGCTGCATTCGATACACCGGTATTTGCGGTGCTTTGTGCTGTATTTGCTTTGCTGACACCTGAGTTAGCTGTGTTCTGCGCGGCTGTTGCCTTACTAACACCACTATTTGCTGTGCTTTGTGCTGTATTTGCTTTGCTGACACCACTAGTCGCTTTCGTTTCAACAGTGCTTAAACGTGACGCGTGTGTTGTGCTGGTACTTTCCAATGTAGACACACGATTCGATACCGAAGTAGCATTTGTTTTTGCTGTATTAGCTGTGCCCTGTGCAGCTTCTGCCGCGTCCTGTGCCGTGTCCGCTTTAGTCGTTGCGGTGTTAGCCTTACTTTGTGCAGTGTTCGCTTTACTGACACCACTATTTGCTGTGCTTTGTGCCGCATTTGCTTTACTGACACCAGTAGTCGCTTTCGTTTCTACAGTGCTTAAACGTGACGCATGAGTTGAGCTTGTGCTTTCAAGAGTTGATACACGGTTCGTTACCGCAGTAACCTTAGTGTTTGCAGCATTCGCCGTGTTTTGTGCCGCATTCGCTTTACTGACACCACTATTTGCTGTGCTTTGTGCCGCATTTGCTTTACTAACACCCGTAGTCGCTTTCGTCTCTACGGTAGATAAACGTGACGCATGGCCTGTGCTGGTTTCCTCAAGCGTTGAAACACGATTACTTGCTGCTGTTACCTTGTCTTCAACTTTAAGTGCCGTAGAACGCACAGTAGTAAGTAGCTCTGACAGTGGGAGTTCCGTGCCATCAACTATTTCGAGTCGTGGTTCAGCGAAGAACTGCGTAGCGCCCTTAACCGTTTCATAGTAGTAATATGCTCTATGTCGGATAGACGTCGCCGTTGGGTAGAACTTGTAATCGGTTGCCCCCGCTACCTTCTCGCCACGTTCATTATAGACACCCGTTGAACTGTCTACGCCTCCCGTGTATCCCTCGAAGTGCATGTGACCGATGATGCAGTACCATTCGCCCTGCTTAATGCCCCACGAGTCAAGGCTAGATGTCCTAAAGCTTTTAAAGTACGGATTAGAGTTCGTTTTACCACTAAGACTTAGACACGTATTTGTGCCAAGGTACGTTGAGCCCACACCCTTAGGCGCATTTGGATCACGCATATACCAAGTAACGAAACGGTAGGTCTTGGTTCTATCTGCTGGGAACGAAGCGTCAGTCCAACCGCCATTTGATCCATCATCGCCAGCACTTACACTTTTCCATAATACCGTTGAGCCATAAGGTCCGATACCGCTTATACGTTTGCTCTCTGTGGATGACCCATTGCGTGGGAAGCCCGCTAGCTGACCATCAACTTGTGGAATCCACTGTTCCATTTTGAGTAGGTTAGTTTTTTGGTCAACATTGCTTACGGTGCGCCCTACATAATCCGCCTTAAGCTGTGCGGCGTCGGCTTTACTGACACCCATAGTCGCTTTCGTTTCTACAGTGCTTAAACGTGATGCATGCGTTGTGCTTGTTGACTCAAGCGTACCAACACGATTCGTGACTGTATTTACTTTACTATCAGCCGAGTTTGCTTTGGCCTGTGCTGCGTTAGCTTTACTTACGCCACTGTCCGCTGTGTCCTGTGCTGCATTCGCTTTGCTTACACCACTGTTTGCTGTGCTTTGCGCCGTATTTGCTTTACTAACACCAGTAGTCGCTTTCGTTTCTACAGTGCTTAAACGTGATGCATGGCCTGTGCTAGTTTCTTCAAGAGTACCAACACGGTTCGTGACTTTATTTACTTTACTATCAGCCGAGTTTGCTTTGGCCTGCGCTGCATTTGCTTTACTTACACCACTGTCCGCAGTGTCTTGCGCCTCATCTGCTAGGCCTTTAGCTGCGTTCGCTTTAGAAACACCACTGTTTGCTGTAACTTGTGCTGCATTTGCCTTACTCACACCACTGTTAGCGGTACTTTGCGCCACATTTGCTTTACTTACGCCACTCTCCGAAGTGGTTTCAACACTAGTGAAACGTGTTGCGTAGTCTTCGCTCGTTTCTTCAAGCGATGAGACACGGTTCGTGACTGTATTTACTTTACCATCAGCCGAGTTCGCTTTGGCCTGTGCTGCATTCGCTTTACCCACGCCGCTGTCTGCCGTGTCTTGTGCATCATCTGCTTTAGTGGTTGCAGTGGTTGCCGTCGTTTCAACATTAGTTAAACGTGACGCATGACCTGTGCTAGTTTCTTCAAGCGTTCCAACACGATTCGTTACTGCCGTTACTTTAGTCGTTGCCGAATTAGCTTTTGCCTGTGCAGCATTCGCTTTGCTGACACCACTGTTCGCAGTAGACTGAGCCGCCGCTGCTTTACCGACACCCGAATCCGCTGTGTCTTGTGCATCATCAGCCTTAGTAACCGCTGTAATTGCTGTGGTTTCTACTGTAGATAAACGGGACGCATGACCTTCGCTGGTTTCTTCTAACGTAGATACACGGTTCGTAGCTGCTGTTGCGATAGTGGTTGCCGCATTGGCTTTGGCCTGTGCCGCATTCGCTTTACTAACACCACTATCTGCTGTGTCCTGTGCGTCACCCGCTTTAGTAACTGCGCTAGTTGATTTGGTCTCAACATTAGTTAAACGTGACGCATGGCCTGTGCTAGTTTCTTCAAGTGTTCCGACACGATTCGTTACAGTCGTAACCTTCGTATCAACCGAGTTAGCTTTGGCTTGTGCCGTATTTGCTTTACTAACACCTAAGTTAGCTGTGCCTTGTGCCGCGTTCGCTTTACTAACACCACTATCCGCCGTGTCCTGCGCATCATCTGCTTTGGTGGTTGCCGTCGTTGCCGTGGTTTCCACATTGGTTAAACGTGACGCATGACCTGTGCTGGTTTCTTCAAGCGTTCCAACACGATTCGTTACAGAGGTTACTTTAGTAGTCGCCGCGTTGGCTGTACCCTGCGCAGCACCAGCGTCTAGAACACCACTATCAGCCGTGGCCTGTGCCAAGTCTGCCGCATCTTGAGCATCATCTGCTTTAGACTCTGCGGTAGTCGATGTGGTCTCAACATTAGTTAAACGTGACGCATGGCCTGTGCTAGTTTCTTCAAGCGTACCCACACGATTCGTTACTGACGATACTTTTGCTGTAGCTGAGTTCGCTGTGCCTTGTGCCGTATCGGCCTTAAATACACCACTATCTGCCGTGGACTGAGCGGCATCTGCTTTAGTAACGGCACTCGTTGATTTGGTTTCAACGTTAGTTAAACGTGACGCATGGCCTGTGCTGGTTTCTTCAAGACCTGTGACACGACTCGTTACGGTTGCTACCTTAGTGTTCGCCGCATTTGCTGAGCCTTGTGCGGCATCTGCTTTAGTGACTGCGCTCGTTGATTTGGTTTCAACATTAGTTAAACGTGATGCATGACCTTCGCTAGTTTCTTCAAGGCCTGTGACACTGTTCGCTATAGTTGTCACTCTCGTATTTGCTGCGTTTGCTGAGCCTTGCGCGGCATCTGCTTTATCTACTGCGGTAGTTGATTTGGTTTCAACATTAGATAAACGCGATGCATGGCCTACGCTGGTTTTTTCAAGCGTAGTAACACGTGCTTTGCTCACACCATCGCTAGTCTCAAGAACGCTTACACGTTGGGCTTGTTCATCCGTAGTCGTCTCAAGGTCAGTGATAGCCGAACCGTGCGAACCCGTTAATGATGAAAGACCTGTAATGTCGTTCTGAACGTTACCGATTGCGGTAGCAGCCGATGCAATTTTAGAATCAGCCAATGCAATATTAGACGTAAGACGAGTGTCCGTAGACTTAATAGTTGCGTCCAGCCCTTCGACAGCCGTATCAATGCGAGATACGCCATCTGTAATGCGCTCGTCAGTAGTTACAATAAGGGCATTAGCCTTATTTAGCGATACAGTGAAGTTGTGTTCCGCAGTCGCAAGTGCCGAGGCTAAGCCACCATCTGCGGCCTTAAGGCGTGACTCTACATCATCGACCGCAACGGCAATGTCATCTTGTTTGGTGAGTATTTCATTGAGGACTTCTGGATCAACGTCTTCACCGTCAGTACCTTTGATTAGCGACCAATCGAAAATACTTGGGTCAGCTAGTTTGGGTTGTTCAGTAGTTTGGCCTACTGCAAAGCCTATATATTCTTTGCCCTCTGGCAATAGGCTTATGCCGTTACCTTGTTCATCATCAGCGTAGGCTTTCCACACATGGTAAGCGGGGCCTACGGCCTCTGCATTCAGGTCGATTACGTGCCAAGCACCCTCTAACCTAGAATAAAACGCCGTATGGTCAACCCATACCGCGTTTCTCTTAACTTTTACCGATGCGACTTGTTGCCAAGTCCCATTTACTTTTATAGCCGACATTGAAGATTTCCATTAGGGAGCTGCGACAATCCAAATGTCACCATCTTTACCCTGCCCCGCACTCGGCGCAGTGGTGGAAACGGTGACTCGATTCCCTAGCTTCTCTAATGTGTCACTGACTTGTGCTGCAAGTCGAGTGTTTGTGGTTGCTGACACACTGCGCATAATACCATACAACATGTTCGATTTAGTAATTAAGTTGTACGGTCTATCAATACGAATTGTAGAATCATCAATGACTTCGGTCACTTCGTAGACACGGTTATCGAGTGAAAACATATCGCCCTCAACAGGTCTATTTGCCGCTGATTTCCAATACGTCCCAACACCCTTTACCACATCGCTGTCTTTCGTCATTGTGATAACACCCGTTCTGTACCATCTGCTAGTGCTCATAGAAAATCTACCTCATACATGTAAAGGCCTTTCACGCTATTGAACGTGTTACCCGATTTGAATACGTCCGCAACAATCGCTGACTGCTGGACTAGAATGTTGTCGTTTACGTCTGGAACAAGAACAACGGCGAACGTATGTTCTGCGGTACTTGCAGGAATATTGCAGCCCAGCTGAACCGTTACCGAACCTTCTTCGTTCGCGTTATGTGAATGGAATTTTTGGACTACTGAGCCATCGAGCAACAGGTATACGTCAAAGTTACTTGATGAACCGCCACCGCCTTGATGGTCAAGTGCTATGCCGCTTACAACAAGAACCCGATCACTTTCAGCACCTATTACACCGGGCGACACTTTTCCTGAGATAAGGGCGAACTTCTCGTTTCTATGTACTGTGAAATCATCTTGGATAACAACAACTGTACGGTCTACAATATCGCCCTCGATGTTCTTGGCTTTCAACGTCCCTTCAATGGTGCAAGACTCATCAATGCGGACGTTCTTCATGTAGCCATTTGTCGCAGCCAAGTTGCCCTCAAAGAACCCGTCTTTAGCGCGCATTACACCTTCTTGCGTTACGCTAAATCGGCTACCGATACTTAGGCTAGCACCTTCGATTGAGCCACCCTTAATCTTAGGCGAGCTAAACGACAGGCCAACTTTTACGCGCTCTGCGGTGATGTTCGCTGCCAACAGATTATATATCTCAGCATCTTGAATAAATGCTTTGTCGATTATCGTTTTGCCATCTTTAATGATGAACGGGAATAGCTTTGACCCACCGCCCGTTACCGTAAATGACTGAGCATCAACGACGAAGCTAGTCTTGTTCCCATCGTTCAAGAACCCCACACCGCCTTGTAGGTCGCCAACCTTAGTTTTAACGCCCCATTGCGCGTTGTACTTGTTGCCCTCAGAAGCGGAGGCCGTTGCAAGTTGGTCTAGCGTTACGTTCGTACCGTTGTAATCAACAGTGAAGTTGCGTAGAGACTGTGCAATGCCGCCCGTGCTACTGGACAGTACGGTATCGAACTCAGTAATCTTTGCCGATATTGATTTGCCTAGGTCGTTTTCCCACTTAGATTCAAGCTCTTGGATACGAAGAACATAGGCTTCGTCTGCATTTACCGCTGCATGAATGCCCCCCGATAGGCGAGCATAGTTCTTGGCGAATTGTTGCTGAATAGTCTCACTTTGCACATGTTTTGAAATTGCACCACTGAGCGCTTGTTCGGCCAACATATCGCTAACTGACGCGCTATCGCCTAGCAATGCCGACAGATTCGAGTCACCTAGGCCAGTGCCTTGAAGCGATCTGTTTAGGGTGTCCAACACACTTAAGTCACTGCGCAACCATTTGAAGTTTTCGCCCTGTGCAATCTCATTGCTGTAATTAATCAATACCTGTTCAGGGGTATCGGACGTAGTGCCTTTTGTGCCCTCAGGTGAATGCACATCGCCTGTTACGTAATCACGGTTAACATGTCGAACCCAATAGATGAACGATTTAGAAGGTTCTACCATATCTGAGTAAAAGCCTGTCGATGACGAGCCAACAAACACCGCGTCAGCGAACACAGGCGTATCATCAATAGCATTTGCTAGGTCTACACGATAAACCTCTGTGAACGCATACCACGAAGCACTAGGCCTATCCCATTCGAGGCCTACCATGTTGAACATGCCGAACACTTCAACATTAGTCGGTATGCTAGGTCGAGGGTCATTGAATGCTGTGACGACACCCGATTCAGTCTTGGTCATTAGCTGGCGCATATCCACTGTGCCAACAGCCTGTTTAAAGTCACGGAACGTAACCGCTTTATCTAAAGAGTTGCCACGCCCCATGCCCGCTTGAATCTGTACAGTTTCACGCAGCGCCGAAAGGAACTGTTGGACAGAGCGGGATGCGTCGCGCGGAACAGGGGGTAAAGCACGGCTCATACAAGTTCCTCTGGCGCTTGGGCTAATTGAATATCACGTATTTCTAGCGGGACAGCTTGGCTAATTGGATCAACACCCACACGCCATCTGAACGCACGGCTATTGAATGGCAAGTAGAAGAACGTAGGACTAGCAACCTCTTTCGTGTAGCTAACAATCTCGCCTGTAAGTGCATGGTCATACTCAACACGAAGACGCACGGGGTATTGGTTCGCACGTACTTTTGCAATGTTGAAACACGTTGGGTCATTGAACACATACGTTTTTGAAGTCCACTCGACAGGCATAACAGCATCGCTACTAGAATCGAACAACATAAGCTCTCGGCTATCAGTGTCGATGTAAGCAAGGTCGTTTGTTTCCTCAAGCTCAACGAATGATTCAGCGCTGATGTCAACGGTTCGTATGCCCGCATTTGGATCAATCGCATCAAACACAAACGTTTTGCCGACCGTTGGGCAATGAACAAACACCTTGTTATCTGAGTTCGCTAATCGCATGGTAGATGGGTCAAGCGCGCGCCATTCGTCAGACTCGATAAAGCCCGTGCTAACGTTAGCCATTGAATAGCTTTCAATACGGAATAGGCCGACCTCACTCGCGAAGTAAACAGCCCCCGCCACCTCAGTCGAGCCGTGTGGACTTGAGCAAGGAACTGGATCAGCAAGTCTAGCCGCGTCCATTGACTCAGGGTGAACGCCTTGAATTATGTAGGGAACGCCCGTAGTTAACACAACAAGGTTTGAACCCGATGGTTGGATAGTCACAATGTCTTCTTGGAACACTTTGTAATACTTCACAGGCCACGCGTAGAAAGCTTCTGGCTCTGCAAAACATAAGATTCGTTTGTTATGGCCGACAAGTATATCCGCGCCCATGACTGCAATCTTTTCCATTGCGCCACTAGGGAAAAGCGCAGTATTGGTGTCAGGTGCGCCCACCCAATCCTCGTTGATAGGGGCATCAAGTAAGTCGCCACTGTAAGCGCTATCCACATACGTTAACTGTGTGCTAGGAATTTCAGCAACGAACTGGAACACACTCTTGCCCGATGTGCCCAAGTTGGTTCGGTAGATACGGGTTTTAGCTGTTGTCTTGCGAAGTGGATCAGCCGAAAGTAAAGAGTCTGGAACATCTGGCAACGTAAGCGTAACCGCTGTTGTGTTTATATATTCCCACTCACGGATAGTCACTAAATCGGTCGGGGCAGACAGCGCACTTAATCTGCCCCACGCATCAACATAACAAATAGCGTATACAACTTCTGACAGGTCATACTCGCTAACCTCAGGGTCAGTGAAAGGACGAACGCCAATGATTCCATCGCCATTGCTGTCCGTTCCTTCTTCAAAGTCAGGCGGCATTTCTTCACCGCCATCACCATTCGCCACCGCTTCTGATACCCACTTTTCAGCATCACCCGTTGTCACTCCGACAATAGATAAAGGCACTGGAACATTGAGCGGATAAGAGGCCGCTGGGTATGGCCCTCCCCCTTCTTCTGCGTCCAAGTTGTATGCGACTTGTGGGTCAGTATCTTTTGAAGCTATAACAACAAAGTCGTACGCATCATTCTTAAGAGGCGCTTTAACCGCGTATGTAACTTGCGGCCAAGAGAACCATTCATTGCGGTACTTGAACATAGACTTAGCATTGCTGCGGCCATACTGCCCAAGCGACACAGGCATTGCCCACGGCTCAAGAATGCCCCGCTCAGATTTAGTATTATGCGATACGGTAGCGTAACCGTCGGGCACTTGTTCATCATCAAACTTTGGTGCAGTGCCCAAGAACGCATTGAAGAGGATTTTCATTAGCTATACGTCCACGACACTGGTTCAGCCGACAAGCGCCAATCAATATGTAGAAAGGAGTTGCCAAAGCCGAAGCCCTTAGCGCCAAGCTTAAGTGCAAGCGCAACAATACGCATACGTTTAACACCCCATCCCACGCGAATGTCGAATGCCACGCCATTAAAATGTTGACCAGGCTTAGCCTTTCGAGCTTCGTCTGGGTGCTGCGCGCATCGGAACGCACTAGACAAGCCCAATGCGCCTACATCTTCACGTATTTTTTGCAGCATACTGAGTGCAAACGGGTCACATTCATTAGGTATTTCACCCTTACAAATGTCGCACGTGCATCGTAGTTCGCTAGCTGCGAAATGTTTTGTTTTTGGTTCTGCCACGATAATGCCCTATTAGTATTACTATTAGGGCATTGTAACAGTATTACTACTTTATTTAATCAAATTCTTGACCCCCTCATTGATTGGTTGCGCAAGCCAAGGGATTTGGTTAGCAAGCGGGACAATACGGCTCGGCTGCATTTCAAGCGTAGCAACGTCCACAGCGAATTGGGCACTCGGCCCTGCTGCCGCCACAACGGGGTGATTACCATATGTAGTGCCCGCATATATTGACTCTGCCATTGTCGCAGGACCGAGAAGTCCAGTAGCCGCAAAGACAGCGCCGCCCCAATCCCCTATGTTACGTTCGCCCTGCCATTTAGGACGACCAAACGGGTATCGAATCTGTTCACGGATAGTCTCTGCAACCAACGCAAGAGGCACGGCAACCGCAGCGGTTACAGCAACAGCCATCATAGGATTGACACTGCTGTCCTTGTCCTTGAAGCCTTTTGCTAATGACTTGTGCACGTTATCGTAGAAGCCATAGAAGAACTTCTTAAGTGTGGTGACAAGCAGGAAACGTGGGTCATTCGCCACTAATGGGAGCTGAGTAGCACGCG
This sequence comes from Pseudoalteromonas sp. SWYJZ19, assembly GCF_015864375.1. Lineage (NCBI taxonomy): Bacteria > Pseudomonadati > Pseudomonadota > Gammaproteobacteria > Alteromonadales > Pseudoalteromonadaceae > Pseudoalteromonas > Pseudoalteromonas sp. SWYJZ19. The sequence continues at coordinate 115,402 of NZ_JADYXI010000010.1, read as the reverse complement.
GATTCGTAACAGCCTCATTCACAAATTGGTGAACAGCATCACGATAGCGTTTACCCGCTGGCGTATTCAGGTCGGCTTTATCCTTGAACTCCGTAACATCTTTAGCAGTAACGCCTAGCTCTTTCAAACGGGCAACACCGCTCGACCCTTCTTCAACGGCACGTATCATGTAGCGTTCAGCCGCTTTCGTTGCAATGGCGCGTGTCATCTTAGTTACATAATTCTGACCATTCAGCCTGAACACAGTGCCTTGTATCTTCTGCGACACACGGCCTGTCGATAGGTCATTCATGTTGTACATTTCTTGTAGCGAATGCTCGATAGCGTCATTGGTTATAATGTCGTAATCACGTGCCACCTTGTACATTTGCTCACGGCCTACGCTTGTCAGTACGCTTTTAGCATCCTTGAGCATTCCATCGGTATCACCACGCATACGTGCGTAAGTTGCCGCAACCTCAGGGATACTCGCTAGGCCAGTGAACCACAGAACTGTAGCCGCTTGGAAACCAAGTGCCGCAGAGTTAAGGGCGCGTAACTTAGGTGACATACTCATACCTAATCGGCCTGTAACACCTTGGTAAAGTTTAGAGAACTCGTGGCGGTTGCCCGTATGTACTTCACTCTGAATACGGTTAAACTCGCCATTAGAATCCCATTTCCCATCTACCATTGAGCCATGCGTTTTGTTCCATGCTGCCCAGCTTGTAGCCGAATTAACTAGACGTAACAAGTGGCGCGGCGCATCGGTGTCAACGAACTTACCCTCTTTCAGCTTATCGTAAAGTGGGTCGAGTACCTTACGGCCTGCTCTTGGCGGGTTCGACAGCTCTGGGCGAATAGCAAACTCAGGGTAGCCGCGACCCTCTAAAATAGACTCTAAGAGCGATTCAGGATTCTTTACATTACCTTCGCGGAGGATAGACAAAAAGCCCTCTCTATTACGCTCAATAACGTGTGTGTCTAAATGCACCTTAGAACTTACTGACTCAAACGATTTGTCGCTTTTACGGGTGTATTCATTCAGGTCTTTAAGGAATGCCTCGTACTTAGTACGTTCAGGGCTATTAACCTTGCGTATGGTGTCCTCATAGCCTTTCTGAATGGCTTTGTTGTTGCCAACATCTTTGCCTATTCTTGAGGCGTAATACTCTGTAGCGTTTCGCTGAATGGCCGTAAACTTATCTGCGCGTAGTGCTGCGTCAGGATGGATGCGTTCAAGGCGCGTACGTGTCATTTCTAACAAGCGAAACATGGATTTCTTCGCTAGGCCACGGTTACGTTTAACAACTTTCATCAGCTTACGATTAAGCTGTATCTTACGGCCTTTGCTAATATCAGTGCCCACACCAACATCATTGTCCTTGTGGCTTTTGAGTGCCAGTTCCGCTATTTCCATACGTCTTTGTGCTTCGGACAGGATAGCGGCCTTAACATCGACCCCCTCTTTTGACGCATCAGCCACCGCTTTAATACCCTTAAGGCGCTCTAATCGGTGCTTGGCCTGTACCATATCGCGGTGCACATCTGACGCATCACCGAAGTCGCCTTTATTAACGAATGGCTTGCGTGAGTTGTTACGTTCTTGACTACCTACTGCATGTAACAGGTCGCTTGGTGCATTATCTAAATCACCATGCGCGTTACGAATGGCCGCTTTACTGTGGCCTTTAACATCATCACGGCGTATTGCGTCAACAAGTGATCGCTTCATGGCGCGTCTTGCTTCGGTATGCTCCACTCTGGCGCGCTCTACTTCGGCAACCATATCATCGCCCTTGCTCTTTTTGGCAAGTTCAAAGTCTTCGCGAGCTTTGGCTGCATTCTCAGTTAGTGCCTCACGGGTAGCCGTTTCCTTTTTGCCGCTAAGGTTTTCAGTTTTACGTGTTTTGCGGATTGCGCCACGAGTGTTAGCGACTTCCGATATTTCATCACGGTTAGCGATTTCATTGTCTACACGTTCTGATTTGATCGTAAGCTCACCACCATCTTTAGCCGCTTGCTCGTAGTCTTTATCGAACACGCCCGAACGCGCATCACGAAGTATGTCATCGCCTCGTTCTTCTGAGATTTTGCCTTCATCAATTGAGCGCTGAACCAGTGTATGCACATCATCGTAAGAGACTTCATCGCGGTACACATTGCCAATATCCTCAGGCATAAGGTCAGACAGTGTGCGAGTCTTGCGCATATTGCCCTCAATACCCGACACCAACGAAACCAACTCTTTGGGCAGCAAGTCACCCACTTTTACCGCGTGTTCTGCGGTAGCGATAACGGTCTTAAGCTCTGGGGCATCCGACAGTTTTAACCCAATCTTACGAAGCAATGGCCTAACAGCACGGTCAACATGAGGCGCACGAACAACATCAACTTTTTTGTTGTACTTACGGCCTTTGTGGTAAACGTTAGCGCGTATTGCACCCATAGTTACCGACGCAAGCTTGTCGCCATTCATACGGTAAACAACGGAATCGTCGGGAATTGTGTTCATATCAAAGCTGAATACAGGTCGGCCATCAGGCAGTCTTAAATCGGCCAATGCTGAAATACCGCTAAGCACAGAGTTTGAAAGCCCATTGATAAAGTTAAGGTCTTTGCCCGACGAGTCGTTAAAATCAACATCATCTTCACGCATAGCCCAGCGCGTAACCGCATCAACATCAACGCGGATTACCTTACCACTTTCGTTATCACGTGCCATCACGCCACGGTCACTACGGTTTTGACCCGCCTCGTCACGGGCATTACGCACACGCTTATTACTGGCAAATGAGCTACGAACACTAGATATTAATCGTTCTTCGGGGCTGGCCTTAGCTAACTGGCCTATGCCGCTATCTTTCGGAAGTATGCCAATTTTTGATAGTAGAGTACCGAATGCAGATAGGTCGTCATTCTCCAAGTATTCCTTAAGCTTTTTAATCGTACCCTCTGACACATGCTTAGAGTCAGGGCGCTTCTCTTGCTCACCGAATGTAAAGGCTGGCGGCTTCTCTGAACCTTTAGCGAACTGGTTAGTCTTGTTTGAGTTCTGGTTATCAATGGCCTTGGAGTTTGCGCTTCTGCGTTTAGGTAAACGATTTCCTAGCAATAGCTCACGTTCGTTAGGTTTAACCGACTCCCGCATGAACTTGACTAAGCCACTTGCGTTTAGACCAGGCACTTTGCGAAGTAGCTGGTAAGCATCAACCGCCGCAGAGGTTCTACGAGTATAGTTTGCCGCAACTTCTAGGTCGTTTGATGTGGTGTCAATCGTGCTTTGAACATCGCCAATGCTACGTTCCGCGCCATCTTCACCACGTTCAGCATACGCTAGTTGTTGGTCGTTCCTGTCGCCAAGTTCACGGCGCGACCTATCTGCAGCAGTGTCCTCGTACATCTTATTGACGGTTTTCTTATAGGCTTCGTTGAACTCGAACTTGTCAACACGCGCTTGTAATGCATCGACTTTCTTAAGGTCATCTGGTTTGTCTTTAAAGCTGTCACGTTTGCCCAATAAGCTACGCACAACCGGTGTAAGTTTACTCGGGTCTAACGCGTCATTGTCTTTAGCATTCTTGTTGAACTGCTTTTCAGCTTCCAACAGTTTACCCATATCGCCATCACTGGCCGTACGCGTTCCCAACTCTCGCTTAAGATAATCAAGCTTACCAACAACAGTCGTAGGGGCTGGTTTGGCTTTGGCCTTAACTTCTGTTTTAGCTGTTGTGCCGTTTTCACTACTGTCCGCAATCTTAGTCAACAATGAAAGTTTGTCAGCTTCGAGTGAGCTAGTACGCTCAAGTTCATAGTGTTGACCGACCTCGTTAAGCTGCTTACGGGTAGTGGCTAACTGTGTATCGAATATATCTTTAGCGGCCTGTGTATCTTTGCCCTTACTTTGGATCACACCACGAATACGAATAGCCAGCTTGTCCTTAACATCTGACAACATAGTCATCGACTCGTCTAGTTCTTCTTTGCTTGGCTTGCGACCTTCTTTAATCCAAGTAGGCGTGCTATCTGGTACGTTCTTCTCTTTAGTCGTCGGCGCTTTGCCTTTAGGAACTTTAACCGTTGGTGCGTTATCAATGTTTTTCTCTACTTTGGACTCTTTTTTGATGCGCTCGCTATTTTTGATGCGGGCAGACTTAACCTTGGAGTAGTCACGGAACATCGCACGGCCATCGAACTTGTTAGCGTTTCGGTAGACAATGTTATTGAACTCAGGATTGATAGCACCCAACGCCCCTTTAAGCGCAACATCTGTGCCCACATCTTCGGCCATTGTTAGCTTTTCGCGTTGTTCGTCAGTCAGTTTAAGCTTACCTTCGCGTGACATACTAACGACTTTACGGAACACATTAGCAAGGGCTGCATCCCCTTTGGCCTTGTCATAACCACCCGACAACGGTGTTTTAGAACCGTAATGAGAATCGGCTGAATAGCTCGCCAGTTCTTCATCCGTAAGTGTTCCCGAGTCAACGAGTGCCCCTACCTGTTTCTCATCAAGCGGTTTGCCCTCAGGCTCAAGCATCTTACGTAATTCATCGTAGCGTTCAGTCTTAAGATTCGGCACATCGCGAGAGGTCATAGAGTCAAATTGCCCTTGGCCTACAACACCCGCATCAACATCGGCATCATCACCCGCAGCAGTTTTACGCGCCTTAGGCTTACGCTTTGCAACACGTTCAACATTCAGTTCTAACGATTCAGAACCATCGTATGCAGGCGCTTCGTTTTCAGATTCTTCTACGGTGTCATCTTTCCAGCCGTGAGCATCAACAGCTTCGCCCTCAGCATCAGCACCGCGTCTAGCTTCGTTGTAGTCACGCATGTAACCAACAGAGTTACCCAAGCTCGATGCGATACCACCGACAGCACCACCACCAATAACAGCTCGAATGCCCGCTTCAACAATATCGCGTGTTTCAAGATTCCAATCAGTGCCGCCCATTTCGGTTGCAATAACTTCATCAATCACTACTTGCGCTGTGGAGGTAGCACCTTCGATGCCTGCACCCAATGCGGCGGTATTCATAACGTCTTTTAAGCGCTTTGCAACCGATGGTTTAGCCAATGCATCAAGGACAGGTTGCGCCGCTGCCTCTGACATTCCTGTGGCTCTAAGTGATTTGCTCATAACAGCAATAAATGGAAGCGCATTAGTCGCCGCACCCACAAGGCCTGAGGCCAATGTAGAGCTGCCGTGGTCTTCATTACCCGAAGCATCAAGACGATTTTCCATCGCCCCCGCTGCCTGAGCAAAACCAGATACAGCAGGCCCCGCGTACAATCCAGCCTTAACACCCTTCATTAACGAACGCGTTGCCGTAGCGCGCATTGCACCCATTAGGCCTGCACCAACAACAGCACCCGTACCGCCTGTAGCCGCGCCGACTGCAACAGTACCCGCAGTTGCTATCGCATCAACAATAAGACCAGGAGCAGCCTCGCCCAATGTTTCAACAACATAATCTACTGCATCGCCAAAGCCTTGAACCTTATCGACTGACTCGAATTGACGCTTGTTAGCGGAGGATGCTACGCCATGTTCAAATGCAACAAGCTCACCTTCTTCTTTCCACTCGTCATTGCCAAGTGATTCACCGATATAGTTTAGCGCGCCACCTAATGCGGCTTTAGTTTCATCCGTTCCGCGATCAAATGCACGGCTAAACGTACCACGGCGGTCACGTATTTTGGGTTGGAACTCACCGCCCATCCATGATGTAAACTCATCGTTTGTGTCGCGAAGCTCTTGGCCTACAGCGTTCATATCTGTGTTGCTGGTAGACTCGTAACCGAGTGCGCGACGCGTAATACCTGTTAGTGACGCTTGCATAGAATCAGCATCTTGAGTTGGCATTGCCGCCCCCGAACGTACTAAATCACCCGCAACGTCTAGGCCGTTCTTGTCACGAAACGTAGAGATTTTACGCCCATATGCCCCGCGTTCACCGCCAGCATCTACGTAGCCGCCATCGTCAATAATGCTCTGCGACAATTCTTGTTCTAGCCCCGCATTAATATTTGAGTCGCTACGCCAATCATGCTCACGTTCAACGCTGTTAAAGCCTTTAGCACGTGCATCTTTTTCGCCACCAATGCCGCCACTGTCGCCATCGCGCAGCTCAATATCGCGTTTATCTGTATTGGCCTGTTGTTCTGCCAATGCTCTATCACCATCATTTGGTTCAAGTAACCTAGCCATTAACTCGTCTTCGTTCATACAAAAAATCCCTAACATTTAACTGTTAGGGATTTTATCACACTACTACTTGGTTACTTTAACAGTATTACTACTAAAGGTTGTCGGAAGTAAAACCTGTATCAAACAGTTTTTGACGTTCTTCATTCCAGTCTAAGCCCTTTTCCTTTGCGGCATCTGAATATCTCATTAGCTTTTTATCATACGCATTACGCACCTCACGAAGCGAACGGCCTGAGTTCTTAGACGCGCCTAAAATCGTCTGTGCCGCGTTTGGCTTGAACTTACCCAATGCTGTATTGATAAATGGTAGAACAGTCTCAGCAGACAGGTTGTTGTCCTCTCCTTTATTTGCCAAGAACGAACGAACACCCTCATTGAACATAGCGCCGAACTTAGGGTCTTTCATCTGGTCAATGCTGAACGTTTCGCTACCCATAAGGCTTGTTGCCAACGCTTTAACACGGCCACGAACACCCGCAGCTTGTTGTCCTTTAAGCCCCATTCGACCACTATACCAATCAGCAATATTAGAACCTTCATCCTGTAGGAACTTCAACGCATCATTTCGGCGCTTAACATCGCTTTTATAATTCTTACCCGCTAAGTCAACATACTTGCGCTGGGCATCAAAGCGTTTTGCTTCGGCTGTTGCTACGGCCGCTTGACCTCTGGCCTCTGCCACATCAAGTGCCACATTATGCTTGTCCAATTCCATCTTAGACACACGCATATCGCCCGTTTCCATGTAGTTACGCATCTGACCTTCGTCAATGTTATTAGTAAGGTAAAGCTCACCCACAACAGCAGCACGTTTACGGCGAGTTGCATACTTTTCATGAATGGCTTGCATACGCGTTTCAGCATCATCGGACTGCAACACAGGCTTAAGCTCTGCTCTGGCCTTAAGCGGTGGTGAACCCATGCTCTCTACCGTTTCTTTGGTGTCCACAAGATCATCGACACCCTCAGGCGTTTCTACTTTATTGCTAGGGAGTATCTTAACCTCGCCCTTTTTCTCGATACTAGCTTTAGCATTTTTGCCCATAACGAATTGGTTGGCCGTCTTCTTAACCGTATCACCAAAGCCACGTTCCTTAGCGCCATCAGACAACCAGTTACCCGCTTCCATGATTTTTCTAGCACCCGCTGCGCCTTTGTTATACATCTGTTCGAGGCCAACAAACACACTCTCTGCCATCTTACGCTGCACGAAACCTATCGGGTTCGCCAAGTCGCTAGCTGTTACAGAACCATCGCCCTCAGGCTTAACAGTTGGCGCACCTTCGCCCGCATTGATAGGCACATCACTGTCAGGTGAAGTCTGCTTACCTTTCAACAGTCCATGAGACTTAAGGTTAGACATAAACTCCGATTCACTGGCTTCACGAATGTTGCCATTTTCATCTGAGGTAAAGCCTGCACGGATATAGGCCGAATGGTTTTCAGGTTCAACGCCATTCTTTTCAGCAATATCAATACTGCGCTGTGCATGTTCCTGTAGGCGCGGTAAGTCTTCGTTCTTGGCACGAAGCGGCTTACTCTTGTCATCGTTTGGGTTTGACGTTAGCTGCGTTTGTTCCCCATTATCTTTTAGAACACCAAATGAAGTCGTGCCATCGCCATTGTCTACAGGGGTAATTTCGTCACCACTGCGGCTAACAGAGCGAGACAAACGCTGGTTGCGCTGAATTGCGGCCTGTTCCTGCGCATCAATATCACCCGATATACTGTCTACATAAGACTGACGCGCCTGCTTAGATTGGTCACGCTCAGCTACCTTGTTGTCGTACTCGTCCGTCTGTCTGTTGAACAACGTTTCCGAACGGTTGTCAGCAATAGCTTGTCGTGACGAACGTTCTTCATCTAATTTTGCTTGTCGGTTACGCGCGTACGTCTTATCTTTCTGACGCTCGGTGTAATCCGCGTACTGCCCAATTGCATTAATGATGGCTGTGCCATCGTGCATGCCATATCCTGCCATGATCATTCCTTATTAGTTACTGATAGCGCCGCCTGCCGCACCACCAAGAGAAGCACCCGCAGCTGCACCCATAGGCCCACCTACAAAGCCACCAATAACGCCGCCTGCCACTGCGCCAACCTGTGTCATAAATCCACCTTTAGCAGATTTATACGCTGCGTCACGTTGCTGCTTAGCTTGGTATGCTTGTGACATAGAGGCCGTGCCCGTCGCTTGCAACTGCTCACCAATACTCATTAGCTGTGTACGGGCTGCTTGTTGTTTAACGCGTTGGTCTTCATGCGCTTGGGTCATAACAGCGCTTCGAGCTGTCGCAACACCTCTTGTTTGTGTCCGATCCATTGCGCTACTTTGCGATGCTAGTTGGCCGCTCATGCTGTAACCCAATTGGCGATCAACAGTATTCGCCGTCTTCTCGCCTAGGCCATCGCTTAGCTTGCGTGACGTATCAACGATTGACGTACTTTTCGACTCGTCTACAAGGTCATCAACAACGGGCAATGTGTTCTGCTCATAGTCAAGGACTTGCTGGCGGTACATATCCTCAAGCGAGTCTTCATACGACTTTTCATCAAGCTTTGCGTCGGCGGCTCGTTGCACCATTCCAATTTTGCCCGGACCATATGTTTTCTCTTGTTTGGCGAGCGCAACAGTTTGCGAATTAGATGGCGTAATAGCCCCACTAGTCGTCGTCTGCTTTACAGTAGGCATTATGTAGTTCTCCCCATCTCGTCATAGTTTGAGGCAGATAGCGGGCTGAAAATTGACACCTCACCACCGATTTCCTCTTTGTTTTTCTCATCGAAACCATCCGAACGGGCATAGGCCGAAGTCGCCGCCACGCCGATATCTAGGAATGCTTGTGTCTTCTTATTAGAGTCCGTGAAATCACTTAACGAACGTTGCTGACCCACTGCTGCCATGCTACGTGCCACGCGCGCTGTGCTTGAGGTATCTTGACGAACAATATCGCCCTCAGTGCCATAAGAACGCCCGCCTTTGCCCGTTGCAGAAATGCCAGTAGACTGCACATCAACGCCACCATCAACAGTCTTGAACTCGCCACCTGAGCGTGATTTATTAAGGCGTGTACGACTAATGCTGGCGGACTCTGCACCAACGCGGGACATAAGGTTAGAACGCTCGTCACGGCGGTTTGAGGCCATGAACGCATCACGCGACCCCTCTTTTACGGTTGTTCCTTCCTCGAACATCTTGCTTGCAAGCTTGACCTGCATTTTCTCCCCCTCAGGGGTGGTGGGCTTATCTGGACTAGACATTTCAAAACTCCATAGCATACGTCTTTGATTCAACGTGGAAACCTACTTGCGCTGCCACGCGACCCCAACCTTCTCTTGGGCTGGTGAAAGTCAGTTTACTACACCCCAACTGTTTGACATAGCTAGTAGTAGCACTAATAACATCAGGCCATGAATCAAGGTGGCCTTTCAACGAAGCCGCACATAAAACGTGACACGTATTCTCAGACCATTGGGCAATTAGGAACGCATCTTCCCCCACTAAGTGTAAAGTAGCTGCACCAACGAGTAACAGACGTTCCACCTCATGCTCAGGGTAGCCCCCGAACTCACGATAAAGCCGCTCAATGAACGGCTTAATTGTAGGGAAAACCCTTGCTATGTCTTCAACACTGAATGGATCACTTACCATGAAAATCCTGTATTAAACTGCACCGAACGTTTCGGGCGACTGCGGTCATCACGTGCCTCACGCTTAGCCTTGTCGATACCTTCGCGAAAGTGCATTTCGTACGTTGCGGCCGCTCGGCTGTTAGCCCAAGTAGCATCTGGCATCGACAGTAAACGGGCAATAGCTCCGCGCCTTATAACATCAAACCATTTGTCAGCTAACGAGTCGGGTACGCTTTCTATGTTTCGGGTGGGCTGCACAACAACCGATACCTCAAGCGTACCCTTTTCAAACGCGTCTAAAATGATAGTGTTACCACTGTGCGAGAATGACCCCACACGGTTTGTTTTACTGATACGGTGAGCTAGTTCACTCACAAGCTTAAAACGGTCACTACGACCCTCAGGCTCGAAATAAGCGAACTTCGTTGACGCTACATAAGTCTCCTCAGGTAACATTTGAAGTGCCGCAGTGTCCTCTACAAGTTTAATGCGCTCGGTATGTAACCACACTTCCGAAGTCCTAAAAAACTCTTGCAGGGCATAACGTACCTGTCGCGCCACTGTAGGGTCTAACGGCTCTGAAACGTCCATGCGGATACTGTCTACCCATTCTTGGACGTTAGCCATTAACGAGCCCCTATTGGATCACGTGTCACACCATTGTCGCTTTCCATGCTAGCTTGTGTGTCACCAATTTGAGCCGTAAACACATTGTAGTAACTTTGCGCGCGAGCCTGCATTCCTTCCGATTCAGTGAACTTACCGAACGCACGATGCAAAATGTAGTTAGCTACACAAGCGGCGTACATCGTAGGTAATGGGAACGGTTCATCAAGTGATAAAACCTCTGCTGGCGTAGTGCCAATAACCATCATTAAACCATTCTCACCAATTGTAGGTGGGTACACATAGAAAGTTCGTGGGTCAGTAAGGCTTACACTGTAGCGGAAGACTGTTAGCGTTTTAGTAGCGGCCATCCAGTTAGGGTCTTCGTTATCCAGTGTAGCGCGTTCGACACGACGAACTGAGCGACCTTCATCTTCACCCACCATATTACAAACAACTTCTAGCACACGCGATGCGCCAAGCGCCGCTACACTCTGTTTAGAGCCCGCGCTTAAGTTAAAGGTTTCAGTGCTGCTGCATGATTCAGGACGTACACGGGCAATCTCGGCACAAGCTTCGTTAAACCATTGGATTAACTCAGGGTCACGCCATTGAACACCGCCCTCGTCAATATCACGTAAAAGTACACGGACGCGGTTTGTTAGTATTGTTCCTACGGTTAACATGACGTTTTTCCCTATTACTCAGATGCTTTAGTAGCTGCGTTCGCGGCACGTGTTGCTGCGGATTTCTTAGCTGCTTCACTTGCTTTAGCTTTTTTTGCGGCTTCTTCTAACGCTTTCGTCTGTTCCGTTGCGGCTTCCACTTCTGCTTTAGCCTCAGCGTCTTTATGAGACTGAATCACAGATGCAAGCTCGGCTTCACGCTCCGCAATATCTATAATGTCATCAAGTGGCACTAGGCCTGCGCGAATTGCATCTTCTTCAAGGTGTTGTGGAACGCTGCGTTCTTCGCCAGATTTAAAACGGATAACATGGCCGCCAATGCGGGCAGTTACACGGATAGTGTCGCGAGTAAAGTTTTTCAATTTCATGTTTTTGTCTCTTTAGAGGTCGGGGGTAATCGTCACCACCCCCTGCAAATTAGATCGCGAAGTCGATACGTAGAACGCCGTAATCTTGTTTAACAGCACGGTCAGCAGTCTTCTTAGCATCTTTGAACTGCATTTTCTTCATACCGAAGATTTTGCCGTACGCGATACCGAAGTTGTTACCGTAATCGAAATGGTCTCGTTCATCCCATGAAGGGCTATCAAGGTCAATAAAGCCGAGTGCTTGAGCGCCACATAGTAAGCCCATGCAACCCTCAACAGTGCCAGCCGCACCCCATTTAGAACCCGAAGCAACACCAAGCGTAGTTGGTACATGACGGAACTCATGGATGTGTAGGCCATCAACAATGTAAGACTCGCCGCCAGCAAACAATGTGTTACTGTCGCCACGAACGCCCGCATGACGCGCATTCTCTTTGAAATCAGGGTCTAATTTCAGTGCAGCAAGTGCCATTGGGTGTAGGAACAAGTGGTAAACTTCTGAACCGCCAGTGCCACGAATACCACGAATGTAACGAGTCTTAGCAATCGCTTGTAAACGTACAATGTGGTCGTAGCCTAGTTTGTCTTGGGCAGTAATAGCAGTCGTGTCACTTTCAGTAACTTGGCCGCCTTTAATACACATAAGGTGACGCTCAGACGTTGAGGCAAGGCCGCCATCAGTGTTGAACGCTAAGTCAGACAAGTTGTCATCATTAGAGCCCTGACCAGGACGTACTCGACCATCATTCGTTTGCGCGAAATCTAGGCCAGCTAGTTGTAGGAATGTCATCTGATCTAAACGGTCTGATAACCAGTAAGATAGCTGGTCACGCGCTTGTTCACGGAAGTTAACAACCGTTTTCTGGTCGTTCATTTTACCCGTGTTCTTCACTGCGTTACGTAATTGGTCAACTTCAACTTTGTCTTGATGCGCAGTTAATGTTGATTCGTTACCGGTCAGCTCGTTGTCACCAACAATACCGTCGCCGTGCATATCTGGAACAAGGGTTACAACTGCTTCTGTACCACGTTCTGATTTAGTCAGCTCCGTAATACGTTGGATCATTGCGTTTTGACCCGAACCCATGAACTTAGACACGAACATCTTGTCGCGTGCTTGATGCCACGTATCACGTGACCATACTTTTTTAGCGTCATCATCTAACGCTGAGAAATTAGTTTTTGCCATTACAGTGCATATCCTTCGTTAGTCCCTGAGCCGTTGGCTTGTTGCGAAACGACAAACAGAGGACTTAATAAATCCAAGTGTTTTGAGTCGTCCCGTAACGTGGGTCTATCGAAATGTATGCACGGCATGACTGAGCTGTGGGGCAGGATTGATTTACAAGGTATCACCTTGAATACGCTTCAATAGTAGCAACACTACTGAGATATGTAAACAGTATCACTACTAATCAAGGGTTTATTTTCGGATAGAGTGGACATGCGTAAATGCCTCTATATACTGGCCGTTCGAAAATTTAGGGATATACACAATGGACAAAACATCAAAAATAACAATGCTAGTCTGCGTAAGTCTGTCAGTCGCGTTCGTTTCATGGAGGACTTACATAAACTATGTGGCACGCAATCTGCCAATACCAGACGGTGTTTACATAACGCCAAAATGGGATGAAGCTGCCGTGTGCGAAGAGGCTGCCCGCCTTACGATACGGTACACAGCGAGCAAGCGAGCCAAGGCTATTCGTGCTGCGACATGCAGCCTAGTTGAGCTGAACGGTAGGATGGGCTACCCCGCCGAGAGTTTTAAACCTTACGCCGTAAACTTTTCAAATGGTACATCAGTGCGCGTATTCCTGAACGACAGTGGAAACCTAGCAATGATGGGGGTTTCAGAGCGTGGGCAGGTTCCCGAATGGACAAACTTACCACCAAAGAAAAGCCAACCTTAAGGTTGGCTCTAGCAGAGGTTAAGCGATGTAGTCGCCACGTGCGGTGGCTAACGCTTCTTTGCTCAGTTTCCCGAACTCTTCATCCCCTAATCGCGAAATATCCACCTTAGGGCGGCTACTTCCACCTGACCCCCCTAACTTGCCACGTTCTTTTTTAGCAGCATCTAGTTTAGCTTTGCTGTTTAATCGCTTAGCAGGCTTAGCCATATCGGCCTTAGGCTTAGCTGTACGGTCTTTTAAGCCGTTCTCTAACGCAACTAGACGTACTGACTTCTTAAGCGCGTCAGATGGTGATAAGCCACGTTCAACGTACAGGTCGCGCATTTCAACAACTTCTTCAATCAAGCCATCGTCCGAATCATCGCCCGCACTATCTAATTCAGGATATTGAACCGATAAATCAGTAGCCGTTTTAACCAGTTCAGCAGTCGCACGGTCTTGGTTAATCTCACTGCGAACACGGTCTGCAACGTCTTTTTCAGTAAGGCTTTGAGCCGCTTGGTTCTGGCTGCTCATCATCTTGCCAAATATCTCGAATGCCTTGTCTGTCTCGCCATCAAGCATTGCTTCCTGCATACCTTCAAATTCTTCACGCGAAATACCTGTAGCCTCAGGTTCAGGCACTTTAGTCTCTGGCGGTGCAACCTCTGGCGCTTTGCGAAGTTCGGCCAGTTGGGTCTCTAACGCACGACGCTTTGAGATTTCTTTGTTCAAACGGTCGAGTGGCACTTGGCGCTTGTTCTTGCCCTTCGCTGGCTTTTCTTCTGGCGCATCTTCTTCTGGCGCGTCTTCTTCTGGCGCGTCTTCTTCTGGCGCGTCTTCTTCTGGCTCGTCTTCTTCTGGCTCGTCTTCTTCTGCCGCATCTTCTTCTGGCTCGTCTTCTTCTAGCTCGTCCAGTTCTTCTTCGGGTTCATCAGCAGGCGCGTCATCTTCATCTACGAAGTCGCCGCGCTCAGCAGGAGTTGGTGGAATGTAATCATCAACGATTACAGATGTTGCGTCTAAGCCGTTATGGTTTGCAGCCATTTATTAGTTACCCTTCTTATTGCTTTTAGTAGTGTTACTGCTATCTTTATCCGAGGCAGTATACGCCATATCCATAGATTTCATAGCGATTTGGCTAGAAATACGTTTGTCATTCATAGCGTTCTGATTCTGGTGTCCTCTAGCGGCCAGTGCGATGCGTAGAGAAAGCTCTTGCTCTTTCGTTGCACGTTCTTGTTCTAAGCGTTTAAGTTCCATCTGCGCTTGATTAAAGCCCATCAGAGAGTCAGCTTTAGCCATCTTCTCTTTAGCTGTAGCCAATGCCACTTCAATGTCAGCATCCGTCTTCTCAAGTTCTTTACGAAGCATGTTGATTTGGTGTTCGACTTGCATTTCTTCGAGTGCTGCTTGTTCTTCGGTAGGTTCGCCAAAGCCTTGACTCTGCTTAAGGAACTCAGCAAGTTCGCCGCGTTTAGTAAGGTTAGAGTGCTGAACGATAACATGGTCAGGAATAGCGACACCCATTTCACGTAAGCGCAGAGCTTCTTCAAACTCTTGGTCAGCCATTGTGCCGCCAGAAGGTCTAAAGCTAATATCAACCTCGTAATCGCCAACGGTAACATCGTTGAGAATATTGCCATCTTCCTCAGGAACATTGATACCCACGTCGTCCGTACGTTCTTCACCAGCCATTATGCTGTTACCCGTCACCTTAAAGTAACGAGTCTCGCTATAGAAGTCCTGTACCAACTCAAGCACTTTCTTACCCACTCTGCGGCGGGCACGTTTCAAGTTACTTACGATAACAGATACTTGAACTTGACCACGACCCACAGCGGCCTCTTGCGCACGGCCTGATTGGTCAGCGCGAGCCGTACCCAACATTGACGCATTCACTGCCGATATTTCACGGATAGTAGCTGCCGCTTTTTGCGAAATACGGTCAATACCTGTAGGGATTTGGTTAGGCTGAATCTTGTCTGGTTTTTCGTAGCCACGTTTGTACTGTAGCACTAGGCCTGTCTCAGCACCGCGTTCCTCAAGGTCTTCGGCCTCCATATCCACAAGCGAGTCTTCTTGGATAACCCAACCACTATTTGCTGTCGTGTTAACGATGTGCAATTCCTGCGAGCTTGTCTTGTTCAACAAGTTCTGTGGGTCGATTAGGTTATCAACAGGACCGAATGGGTGGCCTCGTCTAAAGTACGCGAAGAACGGTACGATTGTGAACGAGCGGTAGATAGACCAATCATCATGCAGCACAATGTCATCAGCCGTTGTGGTCATACGAACGCGTCGGCCTTTGCGCTTAACTAGGTCTAGGCCATAATGCTCAGCAAAAGTTTCGCGTTCTTCTTTACTCGTGCCATAAGGAACAGGACGCATGTTACCCGTTACCATATCAACAAAGTGGAACTGTTCTGACACGCGATAGTGCTGGCGCTCAACTACACGGACACGGCGCAGTTCTCGGCTATCACTTTCATCAAGAGTTGATGTACGGTCAGCGCCACCGAATGTATGCTCAAAATATTCGAAATTATCGTCCGTGTTAAAGCTGTTGGTATCGACCAAGCGTTCTAGGCCTTCTACCTTTTCCCAGCCATACTCAGCACCGATTTCATCAAGCGTAAGCCAACGTGATATAAAGCATTCGTTCCACGTTGAAGGGTCAGCGTTCTTGGCTTCACCATCAGGAATAATATCAATCGGGTCTTCCGAAGTAATCTGTACCTCACCCTGCAAGTTCTTCTCGAAGTTCATGCGTACATCGTAATAGCCACGACCAGAGATTAGGCCATCGGCAAACACATCTTCTTCACTGTCATCAAAGTTGTTTGTGGCGAGAATATTGCGGGTAATAGCATTCAACGCAAACGCAGTGTCTTCATCACCGTAGTCATTAGGTCGGTAAACGACTTCCAATTTACGTTCGAGTTGTTCACCAATAATAGCGTTGACCGTAGATAGGATCATATTCAGTGTGAGCGCTGGACGACCTTCCGCATCTAAACGCGCTTTGTCTTCCTTGTCCCACTGTTCACCAGCATAGAACTGGTTATTACGGACTGCACGGGCAATGAACTCTTTGTGCTTAGTATTGTTCGCCTCCTCAAATCGAGTTTGATTATCACGAGCGACCGTACGGGAATCTACTTTCTTCTTCTTGCTCATTAGCGATCCAATCTATCGGTGAGACGCTCTATAGCGTAAGTAAGCGCGTTAAGCGTGGTGTCTAGCTTCGCACTATCTATCTCAAGTGTGCGAATGCTAGTGTTATTATTTCGTAGCTGCTCTTTGATAGGGACGACTACGACGGTGTGCCACAGTCCCACGATGGCAGCGAATACAGCACCTAGTGCAATAAACATCTTTATGTTTTCAGCGTCCAAGTTGCGACCTGTTATTATTATTTACTGTTTACTAATAATAACAGTAGCACTACTATTTAACAACAAACCACTAAGCCGCCATACCGCTTTTACTTTTGGATTTAGTGCCCCCACCGTACTTCCTAAGCTTGTCTTTAAACGACTCCTTAGACTTAACTTTCTTCTCGTTACGGATACCAAATAACATGATCATCTGACCAATCCATGCCAGCGCATCCACTTGGTCATCGTTAGCCCCAAGTGGGAACTTAAGCATTTCGTTTTGCAGTGAAGACATCCAAGGTGTCGAGTCAACGGTAGGAAAGTAAAATTTTCCCTGCTCCATACGACCCTGCAACGGCCTAGCACGTGTGCCCTTATCTGCGCCGCGTGTTCTAAGCTTCTCGTAACGTAAGCTTATGCCCCGCTCCTGCTCGGCTTTTTGTATGAACGGTTCAAGCGTTAGCTCAATCTGCCCCGTTTCAATGCCAAACAATTCAGGGTTATATTTCGTCTGAATCTCGAACATTCGGTCAATGATACCCAACGAGTTCCATCGGCCACGTACGAGGTCTACAAGCCAAATGTTTTGCTTTCTGTCGATGCCAACGACTGAGAACACACTGTAATCGGCGGTCTGCTTAGTAGATATTGCCAAATCAGCCGCAGCATAAAGCCGCATCTCATTAAGCGGTGGCATTTCTCCCGGCTTATAATATCTGAACATATCTCGCGTGAAGAAATCACCATCGTCTGATACGGGTTTCTGTTGGTACAGCGCTTCCCAATCTCGGGGGATCATGGCACGTTTGATACGACGAAGAGAGGGTAACGGATAACGCGCCTCATGCAGTGCTTCACCCTTTTTGCGGTACTTCTCGTCCTGCGTTGCAATGGCTGGGTATTCCACCAAGTCCCACTTGTCCACATCGTCAGGTACAGCTTCGCCTTTTTCCGCAGCCTCCTGTTTAGCTTCATCAAATATGTTGAGTAACCAGCCTGCTAAATCATCATCGTGCCAGCGAGTCTGGATGATAAGAACACCCCCTCCTGGTGCAAGACGCGTGTAGAATGCAGACGAGTACCAATCTTTCACGTTCTGGCGTGTCTTATCCGATTCGGCTTCTTCACGGTTTTTAACGGGATCATCAATAATGCCCAAGTGAGCCCCACGACCCGTAATAGGGCCACCAACACCCGCCGCAGTAAAACTACCGCCATCAGTTGTCGCCCACTTTTTAACGCTCTTGGAATCAGCAGATAGCCGCGTTTTAAATGCCGCTTTGAACTTATCACTGTCTAATAAGTCACGACACTTACGACTGAAATCTTCGGCTAAGTCACCCGCATACGAACAGATGATTACCTCATGTGTTGGGTTACGGCCTAAGTACCAACTGGGGAAAGTCTTTGAGCCAATCTCACTTTTACCGTGTCGTGGTGGCATGGTAATCATCAAACGTGGCGACAACCCGTTTTCAATATCTTTAGCAAACTTTTCAAGGCGAACACATATATCGGCATGTACCCACCCCGGAACATATGTATCATTGTGACGCTTGATAAAGGGTAAAAGGCGGCGGCGAACAAGCTCACGTTCTGCAAGCTCTTTCTTGGCTTCCAGTTCTGCGTTAAAGGCCTCTACTTCTTCCTCATTGACACGTTGGAACTCATGTTCGATACGTTGCACTGATTCTTTGTTAGATGGCCTTACGAACGTTCCTAGGTGCTTAGCGCATGGTAAGCAGTGTTTGTCGTCATACATTTCAAAGTGAGCAACGGTACGCAAACACTCATGGCAATGCTTATTCTGCATCGCCAACCTCCACATATTCGTCAGGGCTTAGCTGTATGTCCTGCCCTGCAAGTTTGAGTAGCTGTTCGTCATCCATGTTTTCCATTTGCCCACGGTTCGTGACATTGATTTCAACACGGTCAGGTGTGGCTAGGCCATGCAGTTTCACAAGCGAATCGACTGCGCGTATTTCTTCCATAGCCGTTGCCGACTTAGCGTGTGCCTCAAGGTAGAGTGCCGTTGCATCATCCCGAGTGAACTCAAGCGCACCAGCCTGTACAGCCACTTGGCGCTGCATTTCCCGCATGTATGAAATAGCTAATGTAATGTCTTCGCGCTGTGCCATTTCTGCCACTGCTCTAGCGGGGTATCGAAAGCCAGCCGCCCGCGCTGCCGCAGAGGGATTAATCCCCTGCGTGCGTCTTTGAACATAGGTTTCTTCTTGTGCTGTTAAGCGGCCAATGCCCAATGAGGCATAACTCCCGCTCAGTGTTTGTAGTGACAAATCAGCAATCATTTATTCACTCCAAACAAGCGTAGTCTCACCAACAGCAGTCCATTGGGTCGGGTCAACTATGAACGGTTCGCGAACATGGATACGCACAGTGTTGTAGTCCACCCCACCCATGCGGCACTCACCGACATACACAACATTGGGGGCTTTGGTTAGCCCTAATGCATCAATTGCTATGCCCGCAAACATGCCGAGAGGAATGATGAGTTTGTATTCTTTTGGGTTGCTTCGCAGGGTAACAGTAGCCTCAGATTCGATGCTTCGAGCCATGTTCAATGTTTCTTTGGCGGTATTACGTAGCGACTCAACAAGGGCGTTTTTTATCATTTTTATTAGCCTCACTGTTATGTTGGTTCAATAGTAACACTGTTAAACCTTCTCGCGAAAAAATATAAAAAAATATAGGGAATTAGCGGTATACAGACGGGGTGCGGGGGTTAATTGAAAAGCGACTTTTTCCGCATTTCTCACAACATTGGTTGGTTGATGCATTGTATGTGTCTCTGCATAGGAGGCGCGGTCGGTTCGGATCGGGTTTGGTTCGAGTCAATCAGCAATCGGGGCAATGAACCTACTTAGGAGTCCCTAATCAATCAATACATAAGGTACATATCATGAAACAGAACTTAATACTTAGCGCAGACAGCAAAGACTTTAAAATCAATGGCGAAGCAGCATTACGCTTATCATCAGCAGACTTCACTAAAGCCGTTGTTCAAACGATTGACGAGCTATCAACAGTATATGGACACCGAACGAACTACATAGTACGTGGTGTTGCATGGGCAATGAAGGGCGAACTCAACAAGCGCGGTCGTCAAGCAGACAATGCAGTGACAGCCAGTGTTGCATACGCCATCACTACCAAGGACGCAGAGAAGCTTAGCAAGCTATCAGATGTGGTTGAGAAGGTGTCGTTGTGGATAGAGGCCATGTTCATACAGTATGAAGCACATGCTCAAGACTTATCGACTCTTGGTGACTATGCAGTCGAGTTCCACCCATTCCAACGACGCATTGAAGCAACATTCCAGCTCAACAATGAGATAGACGATGGCGCAGAGTTTGACCAGTTCGAGTACGATTACGCAGATGATGATGAAGACGATGAAGCAGCCGCATGGATTGAGGAACACGGGCTTGCAACACAGATGAAACAGAGCGAGCTACGCACCCCAAAGGTCAATGTGGCGCAAGCGATGGATTCAGAGCCAAAAGCAGTATTTGAGGACGTATCACGCACTGAATGGGTAGAGGACAGAGTTCACCGCTCACCCGCTGAATGGGTAGAGAACGCTCAGTATGGCGCATGGGGTGGCATCAAGGCCTTAGTAAGCAAAGCAACACAACATGTGCATTATCCACTCGTACTTGAAACAGTCGGTGGTATGCCTGAAAAGCCACTGGCATTCGCTACTAAGTGTATGCGCAAACAGGTGGATATGACCAACAGAGTCGAACGCCTTGAGAGTCAGAAACAGTATGTGCTTGACCGCATATACAAGATGGACAACACGGCGGATGAAGCCCCAATAGCAGCAGTATCCAACGCAGTACGCGATGATGAGGTGGACGAGATAGACACCTCGATACGTGATGCAGTCAAGGTGCTTAACTTCTTGGACGAGTACACATCACAGTTCAACAATTGGCTTGAGCTAGTCAAACTAGACACACCAATACGTCGATACTCAACATACGTCGCATTTGATCCAGTTGAGATGATCATGAACCAGATGGTGAAGAAAGCAGGCTTTGAAGGACGTAGGCTAACAGCTCGCGACAACGCAAGGCTTGAAGCAGATGCACTCACAATGCTTGGCAACCCAACGACTATCGAATCGTTTGAGTTAGAAGACGCTGGCAACCTGAGATTATGGGGTATTCACTTCACAGAGGGTACGTTTGACGAGCTAAGAGACAAGGCCAAAGACGTTAGCAAGATACGAACAATTCAGTACAGACAAGCCGAGCTTGAGGCACGTGCCCACAAGTTAGCTAGAGTTCAGAAAGGTTCAGCAATGCGTAATAAAAAGCCAACTAGCCCGTTAGAGCTAGAGGACATCACAAATCAATTCCTTTTCTAAGAAAACTTAGATAAGAACTGAGGGCAAGGTGCACAAACACCCTGCCCTCGCACCAATATAAGAGAGAGGAATACTAATGTCAAACAACACGTTATCAATTGATTCATTATTCGATATGGACGACCTATTCGGAAGTGCCGCAGCATACGAGGCAACACTAGATGCCATAGAAACACCAACAGCAGAGAAGGTTCGCATACGTGCCTACAGCAGCGAATACTACACGTGGATAGGCCAGTGCATGCCTACACATGCTAAAAGCCCTAAGATCAACGCTGTGGATCAAATAGTCGCATCAGCAAAGGGCACAGCATGTAAACGGTGCAAAGCAACAGGCATATTCGCCCTAAATAACGGGACTGCTACCACATGCTACAAATGTGCAGGCAGTGGCACTATCACCGCCATTGACGAAGCGCGCACCGCTAAATATTGGGCACGTAAAAACAGTGGGCAAGCCATGAGCAAACATTACACAGATTATGTTCACTAGTACGTAGGCCAACAGTCAGGCAACACAAACAGACTGACAACCAAACACCAACAAGCAAGTAGATACCGGTGATCAAATCAACTTTCTAACTCCCATCCAACCGCCCAATGGCGCACAACTATGGTCACGAACTAGCCCCTAGCCTGCGAAGAAAGAGAATAAGATATGCGTCGAGAAGCGAGGATGCGAGGCGAGAAGCGAGGATTGTTAAAGGTTAAATGTTATGAGGTGTGTGTTATGTAACGTATGTCATTTAGCAGTTGTCAGTATGGCATGTAACAAGTGTCGTTTGTCTTGTGGATTCTACGGATAAGACGGTTTGGGTAGTTCGGGTAGAGCAACGTGGACAGAATGAGGTTCGTTCTGTTTGGAAAATGGGCGTTATGATTATATTTCGGGAGCTTAGATTTAGTTTACAGGCATTCCGCTTAACCTCAACGCTTAGTACGCTCAGTACAGCTCGCTACGCTTCTCCGTTCGTTCCTCTCTCCGCATGTCCTGCGTCCTGCGTCAAGGTAGACTCCACGACTGACACGAAAGTCCAAGCAATCACCCAAAACATTGCACAGAAGCCTTAGGCGTGGACGATGTTGAATTTGTTCTTACGGGGGAATTTGACGACAGAATTTAAGAGTTATTCCGAACGTCAGAGGTCACGCGGCCAACACCATGCGCCACCATCCACACAACACAAGCCACGCGCCCTAGACTGACTAACACGAACCACCATCCACGCAGCACAAGCCGAGCAACAACCAGCAACCAGCATCGCCGACCATCGCGCGCCAACTACCCAGCAACTCGCAACACAAACTAGCCAGCAACGGCATCAATCGCCCCGCAACACGGGCATTCAATACAAATCGGAGCAACACTATGACACCTATCAACGCCCTTCACCGCCGAGTACTTATCAACTACCCTTGGGCAACCGGCACCGAACTCCAACACCGAACCAGTACCCTCGCAACCATCGCAACGCACGTAGAGCAATGCCAAGATTACACACTGCGCGGCGACCGATGTAAGGCTGCCGCCCACTTCCAGAGTGCATTCAACCTAATGGCACAACAACGCCAACTCGACAGCTACTTTACAACAACTAACACGCAGCAAATGCAACTAGCAGCCTAGGACAATTAACCATGAGCCAACGCCAAACAGATATGATTTCCCGCGCCCGCAGCGCAAAGACCGCCGCATACCAACAGGCCGATGCCGCCAAAGATGCACTCGCCAAAGGACTCCCTGCGCGCGCCCAACATCACGCCGAACAAGCCAAACAACTAGCAGGGGAAGCCAAACGACTCCTATCCCGCAGCAATGCCCTTTACTGGTAACAATTAATACTCATCACCCCCCGACAGCACTCATTAAACGCTAAATGATAATCGGCAGAGTAATAAAAGATGAAAAACAATGGCTTACAGGGAGTAAGTTGTACTTATGGACGCTTGACGCAGATTGGATGGACAAATAATTCGGGACTTTTGGCGGTGGATGTGAGTCAGAAGTAGAGGGCATGTAAACACCAAAAGTGTCCACCTTTTTTCAACCCTGTCCACCTTTTCAAATTGGGTGACCAAGGGGGGTGGACAGCTACAGCCTATGACACATATGGTCTAGACCCATCTGTCCATGTTGTCCATGTTTTTCACCCACCTACAGAGTATAGACATTATATATAGTGTGTTACTACAACACAGAATATAAAACTTTTTCTCTCAGTCCTAGGTATCAAAAAGGTGGACAACATGGACAAGGTGGACAGACGGTTAATAAGTAAACTCTGTAATTATTCATCATCTGTAATATGGGGGTCTGGGGGGTTAGTAAGCACTTACTTACAAGCACAAAAAAAGTGTCCACATATTTTTCGCTAGGTGGACAGTCTAAAATAAAGGTGGACACATTGTACAAATAATAGGCTATTTATTTTAGTGGCTTACTATTTGATCAACATTCCACGAAAAGACGCTTTAACCGCTCATTGACGAGCAACCAGTATAAAACCATAACTTTCGGAGATTATTATGGAACAACAAACACAACAAATCAAATCAACATCTGACACTATGCGACGAGTTGAGCATGGCACAGATTTCACGGACGTTACGACGAACAAAGCACAGAGCGACGACTACGCAAGTGCGGTCTTCATAGACTGTAACTTCGAGGGTATGCGATTAGTCTGCGCCAATCTGCGGGACTCAACGTTCATAAACTGTAACATGCGCGACACTGACCTAACGCTAGTGAATGCCTCGAACACCACGTTCCGCGACACAGACCTAGAGGGAGCCGACCTATCGCAAGCCATACTATGCGCGGCCTCACTAGAGCGCACGAAATTCACACCCGCCAACATTAAAGGGGCTGACCTGCGAGGCGCAACACTACCAGAGGGCATCATCGTAGCGGACTTCACCCTGTCACGCGCTGAACCACTCACCGCCCTATTATCGGCCAATACGCTGCAAATCAACAACGAAACCGCTGACTTAAATGTGTGGGACGCAATGATTGATGAGCATCCTAACGCAGACTATCGCAACCGAGTACGCTCACTGTTAGTCATGTGCCACGCATTACGCGCCAAAGAACGCGCGCCACGTAGCGTAGACCTTGAGGTGGCCGCATGAGAGCTGCCCCATTCCACCGACAACGTGGCTATCAACAACCGTACTTTGATGTGGGTCAGTACAAATTCCACATACACGACGCAACACTGAATGGCGCGGGCGACCCAGCGATTAACATGCAGGTGACAGAATCATTTGATGGCAGACGAGTTGGCGTGTACTACTTCCGCAACTTCCACCTGACTGCAGCCACTACGCCGAAATCAAAAGCTTTGTGGGAACGCAAACTGGATATGTTACTTGGGGCGCTAGGCATTAAAGAGATGCACGACCTTAAAGAACTAGTCGGACGCACTGTTGTTGTTGAGTTCACCAAGTCGGGGCTTGAACCGTTACCTAACTTTTTAGCACCTGATAAAGCAATCCCGCTGTATAAAGCTGAGCTGTTAGCAGCTTAACTCAATTCAACTTTAACAGTAACACTGTTGACATAGGTTAGTAGCGCTTATACTATGCCGCAACTTTCAGGGGAGCAAACCAATGTCACCACCTAGAAGACGCACACATTCTTACCGAAGACGCGCCGAGCAAAGACTAACGCGTGTCCTTTTCCTTTGCATCGCAGTAGTAGTAACCCTACTAAGCACCGCAGTAGCATTCGCTACAAATCACTAATTATCATTATAAATGAGAGCATCCATGAAAAACTTAACAGCAAATGTAGCATACGCAGCCGTACTCAAAAAAGTAATTGAAACGCACATGACTGAACCACAGTACGCAATAGGCTTGCCGCTTTACGTGCCTGTCATCACAGGTTTAATGGACACAGCTCCTTCACAAACTGACCGAGCGCAGATGTTCGGGGCAGCCGCAACAGCGTTCCTATCTGAGTCAACACCCGCACTTAAGAGCTTTAACCCTGAAACAGTTGATGTGCACATGGAGCAAATCTTTGTTGAGATGCAAAGTATCCTTGACCAAGTACGCGCAAAGGTTACCGGCTCAAAAGATATGCACGACCTTATTAAGAGTAACCGCCAAACTAACTACGTTAGCGACAACGGCGAACAGGCCGAGACCGAAGACAACGACAAAAGCAATGGAACAAGCATCCTAGACCAGCTACTCAGTGCCCTAAGTGCCGATGGTTGTGGCGAATGTGAAGGCTGTAAACGCCGCGCAGCACTGAAAGAAGAGCAAGAAAAAGGAGCTGCATAATGCCTTACGCTGACCAGAACCTTGAGATAACAAACGAAGTAGCCAACTTAAGCGCCCAGATACCTAGTACAGAGCGCTTAGCCGACCATCTTACACCTATCATCATCAACGCAGCACCGACTCCAGCTGATGCACTTAGTGACCTTGCAACGCATTACCTTACATTGGTTCACATGCTCAGCGTTGCACACGATGACATTGATAAGCGCGAACCACACTACATTGTGCTTGAAGTGAATGGCCTTGTGGAAGAGGCACTTACCAGTGTCAAAGAACAGCTAATGTTGAACCCAGACTTCGCATTAACAGTGACTAACGAAGCGGAACGCCTGCGCGAACTTGCTTAAACGAATTATGCGGGTACTCCAAGTGGGGTGTCCCGCCACCAAACGGATAACGGAGTACCCAACCATGTTCGGTAACAAAGAACAACAAACCCAAATTGAACAACTTAGCTCGAAAGTAATTAACCTTGAAACCATGTTACGCGCTGCCACTCGCGACTCAATCAAAGCACACGATCGGATAGACCAGGCGAACCTTAGAACCGCCAACATTGAGCATTATACCGGTATGCGCTCACACAGCTTTGAGAATGGCGGACGCATGTGGAACTACATGCAGATGCACCGAGATATAGCGAACAGCAAGCGCCCTCAATCACTTTTTGTGAACAAGAGCCGCGTAGCACAAGCAGCATAACCAACGGAATGCACTAGTAGCATTCCTACCCTCTTTGCAACAACACAGGTAACTAACATGAAAAAATTAAAGCTAGGTCTACGCCTAAACTCTTACAACCGTCGCAAGATAGCGGTTGCCGTTGTTAGCGCGCAGATTGGTGGACGCATTGAACAGCTAAACCGTGAACTGTCAGACCTTGGCAAAGAAGTTTATACATCACTATTCGATATGTATGGCCTAGGCAATTTATGTGCTGATGGTGAAGACGTAACGACCATTATGGAAGGAACACTGCCAGTAGCACCGCACATCACTGTGACGAGTCCTGACCGTGCCGACATAATGAACCTTGAATTTGGTGCAGAGCGCCCTATCCCCTATGCCTACCAGATTGGCAATGTTAACGACACATTGTTCGCAGACTTACCGATGATGGAAGAACGCATAATGGGATTATTCCCCAAGTGCGCGCTTGTTAAGAAACAGGCCGATGACATTGAACACAAAATCACTGTCTATCTTGAAGGTCATAAGACGCTTCGCACTGTGATAGAAGAAACGCCGGGCATGGCTGACATTATTCCTGACGAGTATTGCGAAGAACAGAAAGAAGGTAAGTCACTCGACAGCATTCTAATGGGCGAACCAGAACCAGAAGCTGAGACCGAAGAACAGGACGAGTCACCTTCATTAGAAGAAGCACTTGAAGAACAAGACGAGGACACAGAGGTTGAGTAGCCTCTTTGACTCAAAAGACAACTTAGCAATTACAGTTATCAAGCGCGCATTCGACCTAGATATTATTGTCTTCCTAGATTGGGAGACATTCTACAAGTCTAAAGCGAACAATGGCTCTAAGTCATACAGCCTTAAATCACTAACCTACCCTGATTACATACTGGGCGACCGATTTGAAGAAACAGGCCTAGGCGTAACGATTGACCTAAATGATGAAATTGTTTACGGGCACGGACAATACTTCTACCAACAACAAATGGCAAAGATTAAAAAGGCACGTGCTGGGGGTTTACGCGTTGGCCTAGTCGCACATAACACCGTATTCGATGGCGCTATCTGTAATTGGGTGCATGGCCTTAAGTTCGACTTCTATTTCGATACTATGCTAATGCGTAAATATTTAGCGGCACATAAGCCTGCATCATTAGGCGCGTGTGCTAAAGACGAATGGCCTGATGACCCTGCGCTACGTAAAGGCAGCGATTTAGCACAAGTTGATGGGATCAAATACGACTACATTAGCACGTCGGAACACGTGTCATTGGCGAAGTATTGTCGTCAAGACGTTAACCTTATGCGCCGTTTATTCTTGGCTTACATACCCCGCATTGGTTTAGGCGAAAGCACTGAGCTACGTGCCATGCACATAACATTACGCGCCGCTATTGAGCCACAGTTCGACATTCGACACGACTTACTTGAGGAAGTAATCGTTGAAGAAGACGAGCTTGATGGGATAGCAGCGGTTGCCGCCATACAGTTTTGCATAGACAACGATGTTGAGGGCATATCGCCGAAAACGTTTAGCTCTAACCCCCAGTACGAGGCGTTGTTAAGACAGTTTAAATTACGTGTCCCTAAGAAAATATCGAAGACTACGGGCGAGTTATCCCCTGCCCTTGGCAAAGGCGACCCTGAGTACATTCGTTTGCAGATAGATAACCCTGAGTACGCGGTGCTATACAAAGCCCGTGCGCGCTTGAAGTCTACTATCGGCAAGACGCGCGCAGTCCGCATGATTGGGGTGTCTTCAACCTTCCGTTTACGTGGATTTGGTGACGCATGTATGCCGTTCTTCCTGAACTACTATGGCGCGGGGCAAACAGGCCGTTGGTCGGGTGGACAGAAGTTGAACCAGCAGAACAACACGCGTGGCGGTAAGCATCGCCTGTCAATGCTTGCACCTGATGGTCACTACATTGGCGTATGCGATTTATCGAACATTGAGCTACGAGTGAACATGTGGTTCTGCGGTCAGACTGACGTTTTAGAAAAGATGTCATCTACTGACCAACTAAGCGAAAAAGACCCTGAAAAATACGACTACTACTGTGACCTTGCGGGCGGCATATTCGGTCGCAAGATAACGAAAGCAGAAGATAAGAACGAGCGTCAGATGGGTAAGGCTGCGGGCTTAGGCCTAGGCTTCGCAATGGGTTGGTTCGGTTTCCAGCAGTACCTTGCGAGTGGCCCGATGGGCATGGAACCTATGTTCAAAGACGATGCATTCTGCCGTGGGGTTAAGAACTCGTACGACACGAAGCACTACGCAGTTAAGGCGATGTGGCACTTCATAGCGAATACGGTAATGCCTGTAATCGTTAACGGTGGCGAGCTTCGGTTTGGTCCTAACGAGTCATACGTGGCGCACAAAGACAAGATTGTTCTGCCCTCTGGCCGAGTATTGCAATACAGCAACGCGCGCTACAAAGGTGAGGAAACTCGCGGCGGTGTGTCGATTAAAGTTGTATTCGATTCGGACAAGTACGACCGCTGGGGCAACCCTGTCCTTAAATATCTATGGCATGGCCTGCTTATCGAGAACATAGCGCAAGCAACAGCGCGTGACATTCTTGCCGAGCAGATAGTGAACGTTGACGCAGAGCTTGAGGTTAAGCAATTAGGCTGGGTAATGGGCAGCGTACACGATGAAATATTGGCTGCATTACGTGACAGTGAAGCAGATGAAGGGTTCAAGATTATGGCCGACCACATGGCTATTGCGCCAGCGTGGGCAACTGGCCTGCCACTCGCGAACGAAGGTGGTTTCGCCAGAGAATATTCTAAGTAACAACTCATGCATGACCAAGGGTAGCGGCCACCAAGCTCTGCCCTTTTTCCAACCATTAAAGAGATATGACAATGACAGTACAAGCAATAGCAGACAGCGCAACAGCAATCCTTGAGAACATCGTAGCGGTCGCTAACGAGAACAACGAGACAGTGGATCAACTCAACGAAGCCATCGACCAGATTGAAGAACTTCACGCCCAAGTCGCAGATATGCAGGCTGTCATTAACGCCAAGAACGTAACGCTGAACAAGCAAAGTACGGTTATCGACAAGGCCATTGAGCATAAGTCGATTGATAGTGGAGAAATTAAGAAAGTACGCGCTGAGCTTAAGTTGCTCCAGCAGTTAGACCCTAAGCGTCTTGAGAAGGTTAATAAGACTCAAAAGGCCAAGATTACAGAGCTTAAAACTGACATTGAAGCCGCGCGTAAGTTAAAGGTTGAGGCCATGAAGAACGCCTCTGACCTAGGCCGTAGAATGAAAGCCGAAGGTTTCGCACCATTCTACCAAGACCCTAAAACGGGCAACAGCATTCGTGTAATACCTAATATGTTCGTTAACAAGGACAACGGTTTTGGCGGCGTAGCTCACACCCCTGTTCTTGAGTTCCATCACCGAGAACGTGGCATCACACGCCAAGGCATCCTAACGTCAACGGGCGATATTAACTGGGCAATGGCTCAGAACTCATCACCGACTGAACTCGATTCACAAATAGCGAAAGACCACATTATCGAATATTGCCAGCGTAACAAGGTGGCGACTAAATTCATCAAAGAAATCAAAAAGGCAGCATAAAATGGCTAAGGCAAACAACTTCGCATCAGCAAAACAAACGGTAGTGCTACTTGTGCTACCTGACACTGAACCTAAGGTACTTAAAGACGATGACGACAACGTTATGGTCTTTGGTAATTTAAAGAAAGCACAGAAGCACGTAGCGAACAATATCGAAGGTGAGTTTTACCCTTTTATTGAATACGCAAATGATGAACCGGTGCAAGGCGCAGGCGACCGCCAAGAAACGAATAACCGCCGCTGTCTACGATGCAATGGGTTCCTACGCCCCAGCTACCGACAAACTAAGTCTGTTATGCCAGATGGCTCAGAAATGGCCGTTACTGAACTGGATTGTCCGAAATGTGACTTAGGGGAATAACCATGGGCGACACACACACAGGTTTATATTTTTCAGCCACAACCCCTAATGGTATGGCATTCCAAGCACAACCCGACCCGACTGGATATGACGGTTTCAAAGACGATGTGACCGAGGGCTCTTTAATCGAAGCATGTGGGCTAATACCGACGTTAATGATCGACGGAGATGGGGCTAACACGTTCCGCCAGAACATCGACATGAACTACAAATTTGGGCATGAGTGGGGCACGACCGCCATCATTAATGGTGACTTGATGTACCAGTACCCCGAAGACGAACCACTGCCCCCTTTGATGCTCATTGAGAATCTTCAAACGGGAGAGCAAGGGTTAATTTACTCCCATGGACTCGTTGCCGTAACCGATGGCGGGAGCTGGATAACAACCAAACTAGATTAACCAACGAATAACCTGAAGGACGCATTAGCGTCCTTTTTCATTAAAGAACACAAGTACACAAGGATTTAAGATGAGCGCAGTATTGAAGTTCCCAACAAAACCCGCCGTATTGAACTTAAACGCAGCCCGTTTCGCGGCCGCTGGAACACACGCCGATGCTGGCCTGTTCTTCCCTGTTGAATGCCGCCCGCTATCAGATTTAACGAGTATGCCCGACCGTAAGCTGCAAGCAGTGGTTCGCAAGGACACGAACACCGTGCTGGCCGTACATGGTCAACGCTACACACTGATTAAGAACGAGGATGTTTACGACCGAGTAGATGCGGCCATTCGCGAATCAGATGCACTGGACACCAACGGTATGCGAATTGTTGATTCAATCGCCTATGAGGGTGGCCGAGCAATACGTTCGTACATATTCCCAGAACACAAAATAAGTATAGGCCGTGGTCGCCGCGACGTAACGAACCTGCGCCTCAACGTGATTAATAGCTACGACGGGTCAACGAACCTACGCATCAATATGGGCGGTTATCGCATTGTGTGTGCTAACGGAATGGTCGTGGGCACAGACGTATCAAACTATGTCGCGCGTCACACATCAGGATTCAACGTAGACGAAGTGAAAGCACGTGTCGCCGCGTCTGTTGAGAACTTCGTACGAATGGGCGATAAATGGCGCATGTGGTCTAAAGAGCCTTGTACGGACGAAAAAGCAGTTGCATTAGTATCCGAATTTGCACGTGGTTCAGCAGCAATGAGAACAAAGCTTTTCGATATTTGGTTAGAGGAAAGCAAGAACCTTGGCAAGACCATGTGGGCGTTCTTTAATGCGCTAACCTACTGGTCTACACACGCTGAGATTAAAGCCGCAAGCGCACCAAACGCAGCAGCCATAATACTTGAGCGCGAGTCACGTGTTTCAAGATTCCTAAGCACACCTACATTAGAACTTGCTGCCTAAAGGGGATGAACTTTAACAGTGTTACTGTTAAGCTGCGCGACTCAGTCACTACTAAAACAAAAATAATATGCCCGATTTCATAGACAGATCGGTTGAGCAGCAAGCGCTCGTGCTTGAGGCTCAACTAGCCAACGCAAAGGCGAAAGCCCCGCGTCTAACACCTAAAGAAGCCTGCCATAACTGTGACGAACCTTTGGTGCACGAACCGCATCGTTTGTTCTGTGACAAGGACTGCGCAGACGATTACGCAAAATACCCAAGGGAGGCATAAAGACCATGAAGTTAAACTTTGTTTCAGCGCACAGCAAAATAGGACCGATGCGTAAAACCATTGGTCTAGCAGATGGCAGCTCACGCTCATACCCGCTTGCTGCAAAACTGACCTCGTATGAAGCAGAGATTGACGTAACCGAAGTAGGCCTTGAAGGATACCGCGCGTTATTAGTTGAGAATGCCAAGTACGGTCGAGCGCTTTACAAAGGCCTATTTGTTCGCCCCCTAGCGCATGAGTCGCGACGAAATATGACTGACCCTGACGCACGCACCGAGTTCCTGGTGCTAGACGTTGACGGGTTACGAATTGAGGGTGAACTTAAAAAGCACTACCGACCAGCAGACGTTAGAAACGTAGCCGAGTCCGTGATTGAAATGTTACCTGACGCATTACATGACGTTTCGTACATGGCAATGGCCTCAAGCTCGTTTGGGTTAAACCAAGATGAAGTATCGGTTCACATTCACTTCTTACTTGAAAACCCTGTATCACACCGCGCATTGAAGGAATGGTTGACCTCACTTAACTATTCACAAATCGAGATACATAGCCGACTAAAGCTGACGAAAACCAAGACACGTTTAAAGAGTGTCATTGACCCCTGCCTAGCAGAACCAGCCCGTTTAATTTACATTGCGCCGCCGAGTTTTGGACCCAAGCGTCAGAACCCTTTCGCCAATGATGACGAGCGATTCGTGATAGTTGAGAAGGACAGAAAGTTACTTAATCTAGACCCACTATTGGAGAGTATTCATGACCGTATGGACGCAATCATTAGTATACGTGACGCTAAGATTAAGGAACTACAGCAGGAAGCTGGCATTGTCCGACACAAGCCTAAGTTTACGCGGATCAACGTTGACGGCCACCCCGTTAATGTAATGTCTAACCCGCCTAGCGTTCGCATGGAATTTGCGTACGAAGATGACGAGTTTGTACGTTACAACGTGGGTGGAAGTAAGAACAACGCGTATTGGATAGCGAGGTCGAACCCAGAGGTAGTGCGATGTTTCGTACCAGACGAGCCAACATTCTTATTCAAGAGTGCTGACCCTGAGGCCTATGCAAAGCATTTAGAAAAGTACGGCGAAGCTTACGAAGAAGTCAAAGACGAGGACGGCATTGTACGTAAAGTGCAGCGCAGCATGTTCATTGACCAGACAACGGATGCTTACGTAACGATGGAATACGACCGCGATCATGATGAAATCGTGGAAGTTAACGAGCGACGCAACTCACAGGTAGCGGAAGAATGGCTAAAGCATTACGGCCAGTTAGTCCCTGACCCTGTACCAGCGGCGCACATCATACTCGACCCTAACCGAATGGAAACCAAGTTCGCCATTGGGGATAAGGACTACATAAACCGATTTAAGCCTTCAATTTACATGAGGGATACAAGCGAGCATGTTTACCCTGAAACACTAACGTATGGCAATGCGTGGATGCTTTCACTTGAATGCCCTGTCATCAGCGAAATCATATTAAATATGTTGGGCGATGATATGGATTGTTTCGAGCATTTCATTAACTGGCTGGCGTTCATCATGCAAAAGCGTGACAAAACACAGACCGCATGGCTTGTTCACGGGACAGAGGGTACGGGTAAAGGCCTGTTATTCAAGGCGGTTTTACGCCCACTAATAGGCCAACAATATGTAGCGCAGAATACGTTACAAGGTATTGCAGACGACCAATTTAACGGTTGGATGGAAGACGTAATGTTGTTGATGGTCGACGAGTTCAATATGCGGGGCACCTCAAGCCTTACTAAAGCGGCCTCTTTGCTGAAAACGCGTATCACCGAACCCACAATGATGATTCGTAAGATGCAGCAACAACAGCGCGAAGTTGTGCAACGACTTAACTTTATATTCGCAACGAACGACCTTGATGCTATGCCCGTAACGGACAAACGTCGTTACAACATTGCGCCAAGACAGATGCGCGAACTCGAAGCAAGACTCGGCTACGTTAAGAGCCACCGCGAGAGTACAGATACATTAATTCAGGGTGAGCTTGCCAAGTTTGCCACCTACCTACGTTCATTCACTGTAGACACACACCAATCGGGTTCAATTATTATGAACCAAGCACGTGTTGAGACACAGAAAGCAGGCATGAGTGCATCGGACAGCTTCTTTGCAGCACTACGCGACGGCGATTTCAGTGTATTCATCGGCATTTTAGATAAGTCAGCCGCGAACCTTGAACCTAGGGAGTTTGCCCAGCTAACACGCGTTAAGACGTTCCTAACCGCGAACCTTGAACATGTAAACACGGGCAAAACTTGTTACCTGTTACCCGAAGACCTACGGATGCTTTACAGCTACTTAGCGGGCAAAGAAATATCAGAAAACGCCCTATCGCGAATGTTAGCAACACATGACGTTAACGAGAGGAAACGCAAGTCTAGGCCTGTAGGTTCGCCTAAGTCGCTACCCTCAAGACCACGCTGCATCGGTGTGTGTTGGGCTTACGATGATAAAGAAATACTGGAAGCCATACGAGAAGCGAACTGCGTTGTTCCGAGCAATGTAGCGTCAATTGACCCCAACAAAAGAACCAGTGAAGACTTTGATAGAGCGATGGCCGAAGCACAGGCCGAACTTGAGTCCTCAGCTGAACCCGATATATACACAAACAAAGGCTACGACCTATGAACCCCATTCTATACACATCAAAAACGTGTCCAACCAGCAGCGATTTTAAATTATATGCAGAAGTCCTTGGCGTAAAATTAACGACCAAGGACATTGATAACGAGAACCCACACAACGTAACCCATACGCCTTGTGTCAGCTACAAAGACGAATTGCATGTTGGGCTAGACAGTTGCACCGCATTCATCAGACGTGAGTTTAAGGCCAAGAGATAATGGACTTTTCAGCGAAGTTAAAAGCCAAAGCGGCGGAAACAGGCCAGAAAATGATTCAGGGCGTGAGCGAGAAACCGCCCG
The DNA here is from genome assembly GCF_015864375.1 of Pseudoalteromonas sp. SWYJZ19. Lineage (NCBI taxonomy): Bacteria > Pseudomonadati > Pseudomonadota > Gammaproteobacteria > Alteromonadales > Pseudoalteromonadaceae > Pseudoalteromonas > Pseudoalteromonas sp. SWYJZ19. The sequence continues at coordinate 80,700 of NZ_JADYXI010000010.1, read as the reverse complement.
AAGCTGTCAAAACAGATAGCAAGAAAGGCCTAGCCGATGTGCTGGGCGCACGTGCTAAAGAATCAAAACAAAAAAGCATTGTGGCCGCAGCACCAAAGGGCAATGCCAAAAAAGCAGGAGACTTAAATGCTTTATCGAATGCACTTAAACAAGCAAAGAAAACCCGAGAAGACGAACGCGGAACAATGGTCACAGACTTCCCAACCGCAGCAGTCAGAGCATGGTCATTCTCAACGCTCAAGAAATTCGAAAACTGCCAATGGGCTGTAAAGCTAGGCAAAGTTGACAAGATACGTACCGAGTCAGGCGAAGGTGCGAAACGCGGGTCGGTTATTCATGATGGCTGTGAAGAATGGGTTCGGGGCACGATAGTTGAACTCCCTGCCGATGGCCGTACGAAGTTCGATGCATTCTCAAGTGACTTCACAGCATTACGTGAAGACTTCCGCGCTGGCAAAGTAACGATGGAAGACAATTGGGGCATACGCCAAGATTGGTCGCCTTGTGAATGGGACGACGACGAATTATGGGGTCGAGCCAAGCTTGATGCCTTTGTTACCGAGAACGAACATTCGTGTCGCATCATAGATTATAAGACAGGCCAGAAGTTCGGCAACGAAATGAAACACGCTGACCAAGGCCTAAGCTACGCGCTACATGCGATGTATCGTTTCCCAGAGTTAGACACGTTCATGGTTGAGTTTTGGTACATAGATGACGGCTCGAAGATGATACGAACGTTTAACCGCCGCCAGCTACAGATGCTAATCCTTCGCTACCATAACCGTGCTAAGAAGCTTACAACGACTAAAGATTTCATCCCATCAGCTAACGCGCACACGTGTCGTTTCTGTGAGTACGGCACTAACACTAACCGTGAGGGTAAAGCATACGGCAATGGCGCATGTGGCTTTGACCATTATCGAGGTTTAAATGCTGCATAGTAAAGTTAAACCGGTGTTTGAACCCTTCGCCCACCAAGAGACGTTCGCGAATCTTTGGGGGCGTGAAGAACGCGTGTTGAACTTTGATGGTTGCGGGACGGGCAAAACGCTCGCCTGCATCCACGCAGTTAAGACATACTGGCCTGAGGCTAGAGTGCTTGTGTTAGCGCCCCTATCAATATTAACACCCGCTTGGGGCAAGGACTTACGTTTCGGCTGGCCTGAAACCACCTACGCAATTGCGGCAGGAGCAGCGGCCAAGAAGCGCAAAGCCATTACAGGCGATGCGCAATGGGTCGTTACTAATCACGATACCGTTAAGATGATTGACCAAGAAAATTTGGCGAGCAACTTTGACGTACTAATCGTAGACGAAGGTGATGCGTTTCGTAACCGAACATCAATGCGTTCTAAGGCTATAAACCGCATAGCCGCTGACATAGACAAAATGGCGCTGATGACAGGCACACCCTCCCCTAACACCATACTGGATATGTGGCACTTAGCTTTTCTTATCGACCGTGGCGAACGACTCGGGAAGAACTTCTTCGGATTTAGGCAACAGGTATGTGATCCAAAAGCCATTCTTGGTGCGCCAGCAGGGGCAATGAAATGGGAAGACAAGGACGGTGCAGCCGACCATGTAACCCTCATGCTTTCTGATATTACCTCACGTGTCGCATTGAACGATGTGCAAGAGTTGCCAGAGACAATCTACCGCGAAGTGCCCGTTGAATTACCCCCTAAACTACGCCGCGACTATGAGTTCCTTAAGCGCGAATCGGTACTGGCCTTGGAGACAGGACAGATGCTTAACGCTGTTCACGCGGGCTCAAGAATGCAGAAATTGCTACAGACGCTTTCGGGTGGTGTTTACAACGAAGATGGATCAGTGGTTAACGTACACAAAGAACGTTACGAACTGGTACTCGACTTAGTAGAAGAAACAGACCATGCGCTTGTTGCATTCAACTGGACGCATCAACGCGATGGCCTAGTAGCAGAGGCGACTAAGCGCAAGCTTAAGTTCGCTGTTATAGATGGGGGTACACCGCTCCTTGAACGTAACAGAATTGTTTATCAATTTCAGCAAGGCAACTTGCAAGTGATATTCGCACACCCGCAGTCAGCGGGACACGGCCTAACTCTAACGGTAGCAAACCGCGTTATTTGGGCGAGTCCAACCTATCGCGCCGACCTGTACGAGCAGTTTAACCACCGTATCGTAAGAACAGGCCAGCAGCGCAAAACAGAGATTATTCATATCGCTGCCGAGAATACCGTAGAGGAAACCGTTTACGAAAAGATGCTCGATAAGCAGATGAATATGATTGACCTTTTAAACACTATTGCAGGCCTGTCGCAAGCAGCCTAACAACTAATCATTATAGAGAGAACATTATGAGAAAAGCACCTTTAAACGCATTCGCAATTACAGCAGCAGACTTCGACCTTGATAGCTTCAACGAAGCAGTTAAAGACGTACGTAACACTCGCAAACAGGTTGTTGACTTCGGCAGCGACTTTGAAGATACCCGCGTCAGATTAGAAGAAGCACAAGCAGGGCTTAAAGCCGCGATGGCGGTTCTTGACCTTGATGAAATTACGAAGATTACGACTGAGTGCAAACGATTAAAGGCCAAGCTTGAGACGACACCTGTCACTAAGATTCAGGCGTTTGACGAAGCTATGGACAAACTTTCAATATTCTTCGAGTCAGGCTGTCGCGCCGTGAACCTTGAGGAATTACCAGCAGAAAAAAAGGCCGCATAAATGTCAGCAGCAAAGAAATTACCAGAAGTAGACTTCACCGCAATGGAGGTCTACGACCTACCCGACCGTAAACATGTGGTGTCAGAGCTATTCCGTGTACGAAAAGAGATTGCACTAATAGAAGCCAACCAACTTAAGTCACTGAAAGAGCGTAAGGCCGATTTAGAAAACTATCTTAAGGCAACGTTAGAGGTAGGCGAGAAAATCGCTTACGTTGGCATAGGATCAATATCTATGGCCGAAGAATCACAACCATCTGTTCATGATTGGGATGCACTGTACGAATACATCAAAGAAAATGATGCGTTTTACTTCCTACAGCGCAAGCTAAATGCCGCACCATTCCGTGAATTATTAAGCATGGGGGACGACCTTGTGGGCGTGTCAGAAGTCAAAATCCGCAAATTATCAGTACGTAAAAATTAATTAGCGCTACTGTTGACTTGAGTTAACAGTAACACTACTATGGCGACCTCAACCCGTTCTCTCTATGTGACTTGTTGTGGTTGCTTGCTAGCCCCCGTCTTCTTAGTCAGTTGTCGGGGGCTTATTGATCCTAACCGATCCAAACCAGACTCATAACTAATAATCCAACAACGAATATAGGAATACATATCATGGCTAAGAAAAAAACAGAAGTAGCAGAAGTAGAAGTAAAAGACGAGAAATTTGCTGGCGTAGCGACAATCGAAGACCGTAGCTCATACGTGGGTCGTGGCTCAGAGAATGTAACCGCATCAGATTTAGCAATCCCTCGTTTAAAGCTACTACAAATGATCAATCCAGAAGTAGAACCAGGAAACCCTAAACAAGTTGATGGCGCTCAAGCTGGTATGATTATGAACAGCGTTACAGAAGAACTTCACACCTCGTTATTCCTAATCAACCTTAGCTTCACACGTAAAATCGTTGTATGGCGTAAGCGTAAGTTAGGCGGCGGTATGGTTGGTTCTTATGAATCGCAACAAGAAGCGCTAGACGCTTTAGCCGAACAAGGCCTTGCTGAAAAAGACCATGATATTTCGGAGAACCCTACTCACTTGGTACTTGTACTAGATGATGAAGGTAGCCCGAAGTCAATCGCACTACTTGATATGCCGGGTGTTAAAGCCAAAAAGTCTCGCATTTGGAACACACTAATCGCAGACGAAGAAAAACAAGGCAACCCACGTTTCGGTTGCGTATGGCAGCTTGGCGTTATTTCTGAGTCTAATAGCTCAGGTAACTTTTTCAACATTGACGTATCACTTATCGCTCATGCTCCCGATGAGTTATACGAACAAGCTGTTGATATGTTTAACGCCATGTTTGCACCGCGCAGCGAAGCGGCATAACAAAGCCCCACCACTTTAGGGCTTTTGCCGACCTACTAATACTAGGTCGGTTTTTTTGTGCCCACAAAAGGGTCTTTTGTAATTATTGTATACAACTTGATCACTGCAACCTGTTACGGCATGAACGTGCAGTTAACAGTTACATTTAAGTTATTTTAAACTTTCAATTGTCTTTACAATAACTTACCGTGAAGACGCGAATTTGAGCAATCATTCTAAATTAGAGGGATCACATATGATTCAGGATTACATGACAGATATAGAATCAATGGGTACTAACGCGAACGATGCAATTATATCTATCGGCCTTGTCCCTATGGACATTGAAAAACGAGAAATCAGTAAAGGCTTTTATATTAAGATTAGTCTTAAAAGTTGCCAAAAAGCAGGCTTCAACATTAACGCAGAAACCGTAATGTGGTGGCTACAGCAAGACCAAGCGGCACGTGACGAGTTTAAAGGCAACTACGCACACGCTGATATTAAAGATGCACTAAAAGCTATGTCAGCCTTCATACGCGAGACCGCACAGGTAGATGACATATCTGATATTAAGATTTGGGGCAATGGCGCAGCAATGGATAACGTACTGCTAGCCGCTGCATTCGACCGATGTGAAGTAACACGACCTTGGACACATTTAGGTGACCGCTGTTACCGCACACTCAAGAACCTCACACCAAGCGTAGAACGTGTAGAACCAACCATTGCACACCACGCATTATATGACGCAGAAGCTCAAGCCCTTACACTCTTCAAGCGACTAGATAAACTAGGCCTCTAATGATTGAATCGCAGTATACGGCGAATGTAGGGAAGCGTCTGCCGTCTGACAAAATGCGATCATGGAAGGTCAATGACAACTTCGCGGGGGGCGTTCCCGATGCATTTTACCGCCACCTCGAAGGAGTTCGCCCACTATGGGCTGAATACAAGTTTATTAAAAGTTTACCAAAGCGCCCTACTACTATAATCAAGCCTGCATTGTCAGAGCAGCAGCGATTATGGTTGATAGAGGCCGAAGCCGCGAATGAACTAGCGGTCGTAATTATTGGATGCGAGTCCATAAAGCATAAGCGTCAAGTATGCGGCGTTGTACTGACTGACCCCAACGAGTGGGATAACGGCATATCCGCCGAGCAGTTCGCAACGCGCGCTAAGTCACTAAACTACGACGCTTTAGCAGCATTTATTTTTGAAACCGCTGCTACAGGAGAACTAGCTACGGCTCTATTGTAACGTCAATAGACAGGCTGGATGCCGCCTGTACAGTGGTGTTCATGGGTTATCAGACGTTAGTGAAGCGTTTGACAGATAGCAGTGTTACTGTTACATTACCCCATAAGCAAGCAACCACAACGGGTAACATAATGGAATACAGTGACGACGTACTACAAAAAGTACAACTAGCGTGGTCTGCCCATCGAGATACTGAATCGCTTAGCCAAGCTAAAGCGGCTCAAGCAATGGGCATGAACCAATCAGCTTTCAGTCAATATCTGAGGGGCGCGATACCACTGAACACCGACTTCTTATCGAAGTTTACAGCCTTTACAGGCACAAAATTGTCAGACTTTGGCGCAGAGGTTACAGCAGTTCCTTCCCGCCCTCTAAGAGTTTTGCGAACGTTGTCGGGTGCTAAGCCCACTGTAAACTCTATATTAGTCGAAACCATACTGGAAAACGAAGCCTCATATTTAGTTGAAGTTGACTACAACGACTTTATGTTGCCGAAAGGTTCAATGTTACTAGTTAACCCTAAAGGCACAATACGCCACGGCGACAGAGTCGTTTATATTCGCAGAGGCAATGTGCATACAGTGTTTGGTACGATATCGGAAACCGAAGAAGGCTGGGAGATTCTAGAACAACTTTGGCAAGGTGGCAGACGCTACCTAGTAGACCCGAAAGATGACGTGTTTCGCGTTATGTCGGTCTACTTTCCTCTTACAAAGGGGTCAAGGTTTAGATAATGTGGGATAACCCCCACAGGACTTAAGATGCCCAACACTAAACAAGAAGATGACACAATAGAACGAGCGCCACACTACAATACTCGCAAAGTAGAGGCGATCAACTTCATAAGGCATATGGATTTTGCAACGGGTAACGCGTTTAAGTATGTGTGGAGACACGGCCTTAAAGACGCGACCACTTTAGAAAAAGGCAAACGTAACTATTACATACGTGATGCCCTTGTTCACCGCCCTGCACTCATGGGCATAGATGAAGCAGCATTTCTGACACGCTTGGTATCAACCGTAGCAGACGAGTTAGAAGTGCCCGAGTTTGAGTTATTAGTGTCCCTTATTTGGGCTGCATCTGGCGATTACGATATGCTAATCGCCCGCGCAAAACAGTTACAGCTATTTCCCGTTTCTGTCGAACGACTGATTATAGGGTAAAGCGATATGGCGATCAGTATTGAGTGGGTAACACTTAACGCTATGGCTAAGGTGACGGGTTACACCGTTGCCGCACTTCGTAGCAAGATTAAGCGCGGACAATTGTTTGAGGAAAAGCACTGGCGTAGAGCGCAGGATGGCCGTCTTCTCATACATGTTGGAAATTTTAACGAATGGCTTAAGCAGTAACACTACTAATTATGATAACAGTAAATGTAATAGCAGACTCAATCGCCAACGGCGTACGCATAACCTCTGTAGAACTTGAGTACCACAGGTTCGTTCACTCGGAGCTTATGACACACAGAAACTTCTCACGTAATGCATCAAGCTCACGTGCGATACCAGCCAAAAAAGGTAGAACGCAAGTATGGAACAGCCCACAGTATCCAGTACATTGGGGCGCGAACCAGCGTGGCATGCAAGCATCGAAACAACTGACGGGATTAAAACTACACTTAGCCAAAGGTTTGTGGAAAAGTGCATCGAAAGTGGCATGTGTATTACATTGGGGGATGGAGAAAATTGGGCTTCACAAGCAAGTCTGCAATCGTATCTTAGAGCCATTCCAGCCAATAAAGGTGTTGGTCACATCAACGGAGTGGGCGAATTTCTTGTGGTTGCGAGACCATGACGATGCACAGCCAGAGATACGCGAACTAGCGGGTAAACTTTCTACGGCCTTAATTAGTAGTGTTCCTACTACACTAGGGTATAAGGAGTGGCATATACCCTACGTTACGGCTGAAATGCGCGCGACACTAACGCTAGAAGAAATGTTAATCATCTCTATTTCATGTTGTGCGCAAGTTAGCTACAGAGCGCTTGATGTTTCACTCGCTAAAGCACGTAAAATCGTTGAGTCGCTTACGTCAGGTAGTCGAGTTCATGCGTCGCCATTTGAGCATCAGGCCTCGCCTATTCCTACGTACCATAAGCTGAGTATGACCAAGGCCAAGCGCCTAGGCATCACGCATTTTGATACAGATGGCATTCGTTGGTCGGGCAACTTCCGTGGTTGGGTTCAGCATAGACAGCTGATTAAAGGGAATGTTGTAACAGGGTGATATGTTAGCCGCCCACTAATTGGTGGGCGCTTAGCTTCCTAAAATTCAACAAACTTTCTATTTAAAAAATAATATTTATAGTTTGTAATAACTTAAACTATTTGCTATTAATACAAGCCAAAAATATGGGTAGTTTTCACGAAAGTAAAAAACTCTCTGCTTAAGGTGATAGCTTCATGGATGAAATCTCGATTAATCAGCAAAAAATTAATTTCTTATATCAATCTATATTTGATTCACAGACAACAATCAGAGCCATTGATGTAAAAACTGGTTTTTTGTTTATAATTATATTTATACCTTTATCCGAGGTTAAAACGATACTTGAAATATCTAAAGAGCTCACTCAGGTTTCGTCCTTGTATTGGCTTTGTATTATTTCTGTTCTGTTATTATGGATTTCATCTGCAATATCGTTATTTAGTTGCTCCGTATCTATATCCAATCCTAAAGAACATATAAAAGGCCCCACTCCTAACGGTACATTCTTCACAAATTCTCTTTATAAGTTCAACTTTCTTGATAATTTTATAAATTTCCCTATTAAATCGAGAGCTTCAATCGAAGAGTATGTTAAACAATTACCATGCAGCGAAGAATCATTTATAAAAGAGCTGTCTTTTGAAAAAATGAAATTGGCCTATATTCGCGACATTAAAATTAAACGCTCTTCCTTTTCTGCTCTACTTAGTTTTTGTTGGGTGATTTTGGGTGGTATAACATGGATATTATTTTTACTTAAGGTGGGTTTTTGATGTTGACTAGTGCTCAAAAAATACAGGTACGAAATTTAGTAAACTATTCACTTGATAAGGCTGAAAATCATTGGAAAAATGGCGCATACCAACTTTTCGAAGGTCGAAGCATAAGCTTCGAAAGTTATAATAAATCAATGGATTCTGAACCGTCTAAAATACCGGGGCACTCGGTTGTTCATGACGATGTGACTGTTATAGATGAGTTTATAGCTTACGTAGCCGATATGAGAGATTCCAGTAAGCATCTCATGTGTGAAATTAGTGCTAAAAACTCAAAAGTATCACGCTTGCAAAGGGTGTTTTATGAAACTTCGGCATTACTGCCAGCATTAGCACTTACAATAAACTTTAATAATGGAAAAGTTACAGAATATCTTGGTGATGGCGTTCTAGCATTGTTTAAAGTTGACCCAGAAGACAAAAGCAAAGCTATATACGCAGCCCACGAAGCGGCCAAAAATGCTGTGGGTCAAACCAGAGATATTGTTAATGAAATACTAGAAGAAAGATATAGTTTACCAAAAATTGACCTCGGGGTTGGGTTGGCCATGAGTAAAGCGTTAATAACACTTGTAGGTCTTGAAGGTGAGAAACATCCTAAGGCTTTTGGTGAATGTGTTTTTAGGGCTACTAAGCTATCTGGGGGGAGAAATCAAATAATCACGGATGAGATTGTTAAGAGCACGTGGCCAACAGTCAAAGGAGGTACTTTGGTGTTCAGACAAAAACGAATAAAAGAAATCAGTGGGTATTTAATAATGTAGACTACCCCAATCTAGAACTCCCCCTATGCATCCTAATAGACTGCGTTACAACGCCCTCTACGCAATACTCATCGAATGATGTAAGCTTCACGGGTTTGTACTCTGGGCACGATGACAATAGTTGGTTGTTCTTCAAATCAGCTATTTTACAAACAAACAATCCATTAAGGCACGCGACAATTATATCGTAGTTCTTAACGTCCTGCGCTCTATCAATTAGCAATATGTCGCCATCGAATATCCCCACGCCCTCCATGCTTCGCCCACTGGCAATGCCCATAAACGTAGAGTTTTTGACTAAGGATTCATCAATACTGTTTTCGAGCCCTCTAACATTGGGGCCCATCTCGACGTTTTGGACAAGCATATAATAATTCCAATTATTCAATAAGAGTATTGGAATTATTATAGAGCAACACTGTATATGCGTACAGCTTATTTTGTTAACCAAAACACAGGTACTAGAATAGCCCCAAATATTATAATAACAGCCCAAAATTGCATTCTTTTATTCTGTGCTAGTTTATTCTGTGAAGTAGCAATTTTTTTCTTGTGACTTTCTAACGATGACTTTAGCTCTTCAATTATATGTACTAATTGGTTTCGCTCAGAAAAAAACTTTGATACTTCTTCATTCAAGCATACTTCTTCAACCTTTTCTTTATTCCAAGATTCAGGTAATGAGTCAAAGTTGATTAGGGCTTTAGCCCCCTCTACAGTATTCCATGCATCAGGATTATCTTCATGTCCTTCAAGTGTACAACCAATGCTTTTATAGAAGTGATTGCGTAACATCCGTTCATTTTTATCCTTTCCTTGGTTCTCCGAGAGGGTAAAAAATAGCCCATCAACAAAATCATGGTTAACTTTACTTTTGAGCAGATTGAAAATTTTGATTATCATATATTTCCCTAACCCTCTGTCTTGAGCCCAACTTGTATCAATATAAAAATCTAGTGTTTCCTTTCGATAACTTTCATCATTATAGCGACTTAACTTTACATCAAAACTAAGATTTTCGATCACTCCCTTTCCTCGGCACAATTTCACTTTTGGGGGCACAAAAAGACTTAGAATAATCGACACACTGAAACTTTCTGAAAAGGCTTCATCAACTGATGAAGTTTCTATAATTTCTGCTAGGCAATAGAAGGTCTCGTCGCAATTTTCTCTTTGCTGGTGAGGATGCACTTTTAGGAGCTGGTAAGAAGTTTCAACTGTATTTTTAATACCCACTTTTTATATATTTCCTTATATTCATAATGGTAGTAAAACATGCCATATGTCCAAACCAATCTCTCTTGAAATAGGACTCTGCCACCCCTAAAAATAAATCAGCACCGAACGTAAACCCATCCGGTCTGACAAGAGATACAGCAGTTTCTGTTATTAGTTTGAAAAAAGCTTTAAATAATGAGCCATAAAAATTTAATTACTTATTTGAAGCTCACTATTTAAAAAATCTTTAAAGCGGACTTGTATCATCTTTCGAGCATCTGTAAGAGTTTTGTTATTTGGTTCAAACAATGCCAGAACACGCTCGAGCTCATCTATACATTGCTGATAATCAAGATCTGGAAGGACTTTATACATATACAATATATAGAATACTTTTTGTTCTATTTTCTGTAGTGTTTCTACTGCGGAGTCATAGGACTTCTTTATTTCAAAATAGCTTTCAATGATTGATGGGGCTTCAGAAATATTAAAGTTCTTTTCTGAAAAAATTTCATCGTAATACTTGCCAAAGATATGTTGTTTTTGGTTAGAAGATTTTTCTGGATTACCTTGGATAGCAAATAGAATTTGACCGAATTGCTCCATACTAATTTTGTAGCGATATTCTTTCTGGTCATTCATGCCCGTATCACCATTTTTACGAGAGTATATGATGTTGTGCTCGTCTAGTAATTGTTCTAATTGTATCTGGAGGGTGCTTAAGGACTTTAAGTCTACGTTTGAGATAGAATTCTGACTGTTGGTATACTCCGCGATTTTATTGACCGCATCGCTATTTGATGCATTAAAAATTCTTACCAAAACTTCACTCTTTGACAAGTAATCAGTAATGTTTGTCTCACTCTGAGCATTAAAATTATGCAATGTTCTTAATGTTTGACCACCATTGAGGACTTGGAAGTCATTAATTGTTATCCTAATTTTCTTATTACCATTAACAGGTTCTGCTTTAATATCTTTCGTAACAATTGTCATGCCATTGTTGTACATAAAGAACTTACTTGGCTCTTCTCTAAGTGACTTGGCTATGGCTTCATTATACTTAGATTTTTGAACAAACCCACGCACGTTGTCAAATAGAACCCCATAGTCAATTCGTTCTTTTGCCAAAAGCTCGACGTTTTCACAATTGTAGTTGTTACGTAACTCTAGGTTTTTGCAGGTTATACGAATAATATCAGCTGCATTAAGTCTTATAATATATGATTTAGATGTCGAGATAGAATTTTCAGAGTAAGACATCAAAGCATCATTATCGATTATAAGCTCCGCTACTATTGGGTTTGGTCTAAGAGACATCATAGTTTTAATATGCGGTAGGCAAACGGATATGACTTCCATTTCATAAAAATCTTTGAGTTGTTCTATAGCTGTCTCATCAACATTGATTGAGACAGGCTCATTACTTATCATATATAATGATGTTTTCCATACATCGTTGGAGTTTAGCTTGCCTATTGCGGCCTCAACTAAACTCTTGAGCTTTCCTTGCAGCCCCTCAGAACTTCCATTTAAAATACAATTAACTAGTTTAGTTGATACAAATGCATCATTCTCACTTTGCTTCTGACCAAGCTTGAAAGTCTCTCTAAACTTAAAATTAAATAGCATTATCTCTTTATTTTCTTCATTTATATAAAGAGCATCAATACCCTGATCATTATAACGTTCGTCAGTGAGGTACGCGTTATATTCAGTATCTGTAATAATATCACTGATACGGTCGAGATCTTTTTCATCACACAAGTTTTCAAGCATAAAAAGATAAAAACCAAACCTCTCTTTCAACTTGTCAGTTTGTGGAGACTTTATAAAACTTGCACCTTTAGAGTATAGTTCAAAGTACTTTTTGCATTTAATATTCAATAATTTGAAGTCATTTAAGCTAGCGACTGCTGACATAATATTTCTCAATCCTTGTTTTCTTTAAATATTAACACAGGGGAAAAAATTATAGCACTTTCTTTTTTTTATGAATTATCTTTGAATATCAAAGGACAACTCGGGTAGAGTTGGCTTCTCTATTTAATCTATTGCCTGAACAATCAACTCTTAAACTAAGCCTATCCGCTTTCAGGATAGGCTATAGACCTTGCTTAGCACTACCACCCTTAACCACCCCGCACTAACCAACACTAACCACACCAGTCTTTCGCTTTAGTGCCACCGTCATAGGCCACACCTAAGCCTGAACTGATTAGAATGTCAGTCAGGTTTTTGCCATCCACGTATACATCAGCCACTATCCTAAAATACTTACCACGCTTCGTGTTCCTAAGCTCAATAACCTTAGCTGAGCGTAAAGCTTCAACTGTTACTTGCTTAGCTTGGCGAGCGAGGTCTTTCTCTTGCTTACACTTACCGCGCATTTCAGGTGTATCGACACCTGCTACACGAATACCAATTCGCTCCCCTATCAGAGAATGCAAACCCGCGATATTAGCGCGAAAGGTGTCACCGTCATAGATTGAGGTAACTGTTTCAACTATCAGCGTCCCGTGGTTTTTGTTTTTGATACTTTCGGCATTAACATTGAATGCCAGTAGTAAGAATACAATTAATAATCTCATAGTGTCTTTCCGTACTGTTGGTAATTAATACTCACCGTACTATAGCGAAGAAAACTCAATCAGGCATGTGGCGACTAATAAAGCTTGTTCAAACGGTGCTTTAGGCAGTGAATTTCAGGAAGGGTTAGAGCGCGTAAATGGGGCGAAAAGTGGGGTGACTGTGGGGGCATTTCGGTGCGAGTTTTTGGTGTGGGGTGATGCTGGGGTGAGAACGTTTACAAATGATGATAATCTATGTCAACGCTACAGCCCAGCAAATACGGGGGGTGTTAGCTTATGCTAATGCATACAAAACCTTATTCCTAGAACATATCTTGATAGGAATTTGTTGTGCTAAACGTAATTGCTTTTTCAAAGCCAGGTAACTGAATACTTTGCTCGTCTATTACAATATCGTTGTCGTCAATAAGTCCGTCGCCAAAGCGGTAAATAAGTTCGTACTGGCCTAAATCGGCTTGAGCTTGATACGTTTGTTGCGCGGCTTTAATTGCCACGTTTTTCTGCGCGTAACTACTCATAACTTCATCGCCATGGCGCTTAGCGAGCATTTGCATTGTTACTTTTGGTGAAAGTACGGTAGCTGTTGCATTGTTACCGCCAAAGCCTTTTGAATTTATAAAAGCAATATCCATATCGGCGCATTCGTAATGGCTATTACGAATATCAAGATGATCGGTGTAAACATCATCAGCCACTTTATCAATTGTGGTAATACCCGGCATAATATTATGGCTAAATACACCTAAAGCTATCGCTAATTGGTCGCCACTTGCAGGAGCTATAGTATGACCAACATAGGCTTTTGGCGCGGTCACTTTCCAATTATCAATAGCGAACGTTTGTGCCACTTTGTGATATATCAGCGACTCTGTTACGCGATTTAGTGGTGTACTTGAGCCATGCGCTAAAATAAAGCTACGTTCTTGCAAAGCTTCTTTGCCTAAAAGGCTCGTTGCTAAAGCAGCCGATTTAGCCATGGTAATATAGTTACCAGGACCAGGTGACGTGATTGATTTTTTTATGCCATCTGCATTTACAAATACATCTGGTACGCAGCCCATAATGTCAGCGCCTAACTCAAGAGCTAAGGCATCATCCATCAAAATCGCAACTTGTGCACCTTCACCTAATGTAAAGCCACAGTTATCCCCAAACGGGCGACTGCTTTTGCGATAATCAGGTTCTTCATCATGTGATAAGTTATCTAAACGACGCAAGCCTTCAACGTTTGCAAGTGCGCTCATGTTACCAAAGCCTTCAATCACTTCTGGTGTAATAGCACACTCAACACTTGCTACAACTGCAACACGCGTACGCCCTGCCTGTATATCGTTAACCGCTGCACGTAAGTTATATAAAAACGTAGCACAGGCTCCTGAGGTCGAAAATGTAGTCCCAACATTGCCAGTAACATACGCGTTAATAAAATCAGTCGACATGGTATTTAAACCCAGTGCTAACTGTTTAGTACTAACACGGTCGCCTTGTTGGCGCGCTTTTACTAAACCACCAAGGCCTTTGTCGTCCATTTGGCCAATTACCGATGCTGAATAGGTACCAATTTTATCTGGCTCTACGCTATTCATAATGTGTTGCCAATCAAGCCCTGTTGATTTAATCGCATCGGTAGCTGCAAAAATAGTAGCTTGTAGGCCACGTGGCTGATAGCGGCTGTTATACATAACAGAAGGATCAAAACCAGTTGGAAATTGCCCTGCAGATTTAATTGGGTTATCACGCGTTGAGTTGTGTTTTACATCAATATCGGCGGCAATAGTGACTTTAACTTTTTTGCCTTCAAGCTCTTCAACCTGCCAACTAGCCGGAACCGGCGTTGGTAAGTCGCGAGCACGCGTTTCAAACACAATAGCGTTTTCGCTTGATGCGCTTAGTGTCATTTTTTGCTGCCACGGCGTGGCATCAGCATCAAAGTGTTCTTTTTCAATTTTACGAATAAGTGTACCAGCAATAATTTGCTCACCAAAGCGTGCTTCTATGTCGCTTTGCTCAACATTATTACCTTGTGTATCTTGTAATTGGCCGTTTACAACGCTTACTAGATTCATCAGTGTGGCGAGGCCTAAAAATGTTTCACTGCGATCTTGAGCGTTTAAACTATCTAACACGATACGGCGATAACCTTGATGAAAAGAAGTACGGCCAGCGGCGTTAATACCACCCATGCCTACTATAACGGGTAATGCAGTCATAATTTACCTTTAAAAAACGTGTTATAAGAAGAACAGGCAGTTTAAATGGATTACGCACTATACATTGTGCTTTAATAGCCAAATATTCAGCACAAAAGGCCAAAATGTACTGGTCGGAGCATTTATATGACTGACAAACACACTAATCCACCACTAAACATTGCTATAGCGGTTTATCCGCATTTATTAGTGACTAGTTTAACGCTGCCAATTGAGATGTTAAGAGCCGGCGAGGCCTTTTCTAAAGGCCATATTGATAAGCAAAGTTTTAGACCGCTTGCTATAAATTTAGTGGCTAAAAATGCAGAATCTATAGCTACTCGCGCAGGCCTTGCAATAATTCCTGATTGCATAACAACTAGTGCGCCTTACTGTGATTTAATTATAGTGCCTGGTATTTGGCGCAATCCGCGCCCAGTAGTGCGTACAAATCAAGACGTAGTTGACTGGCTAAACGAGAGCTTTAGCGCAGGCAGCCATATAATTGGTGTAGGCACTGGCAACTGTTTACTAGCTGAGGCTGGCTTACTTGATGGGCGCCCTGCTACCACCCATTGGCACTACGCCAATCAATTTAGCCACGACTACCCGTTAGTGCGCCTAAAACCCGACTTTTTTATAACCCAGTCAGAACGCATGTATACCGTAGCAAGCCTTAATGCCCTTGCAGATGTGATCGTACATATTATTAGTCAGTACTATGGAAAAGCCGCCGCTCAACATGTAGAGCGAAACTTTTCGCACGAAATACGTAAACCCTACGAAGATCAACGCTACTTAGAAGGCGCAGTTGACCGCCACCCCGACGAGCTAATTGCGCAAATTCAGTTTTGGCTAAAAACTAATTTAGCCACCGAGTTAAACCTGCAAGAAGTCGCTGCCCAATTTAGCTTGAGCTACCGTACTTTTACTCGTCGCTTTAGAGCTGCAACCAATCAAAGCCCTATTGAGTATTGGCAACAATTACGCGTAGAAGGTGCGAAGGAGTTATTAGCATCATCAAATTTGTCAATTCAAGAAGTAGCTTTAGAAGTGGGATATAACGACCAAGGACATTTAACACGTGTGTTTAAAAAGGTATTAAGCCAAACGCCCAGTGGTTACAGAAAAGTAGTAAGACGAAAGTTATTTGGCTAACTAATGACATTTTCTAAATGTGGCATTTTTTTATACATTAATTATACTCTTATCAATAACATAATTTACCCCATACCAAGGTAACTGCATGAAAGATAAACTTAGTAAGCATCTTTTTGATCCACAACGCGATGCTTCTATTGAATCAAAGTTATTAAAGTTACTTTCACTTGTACGAAAACATTTGAGTATGGAAGTCGCGTTTATTTCAGAATTCACCAATACTGATCGCGTTTTTAAAGTGGTAGATAATCAAACTACAAATACCTGCGTATCAGAAGGTAATTCAGATCCAATTTGCGAAACTTACTGTAAAAAAATATCCGATAACGAGCTAGAACAAATAATCCCTAATACTCTTGAGCATCCAATAACCCGCAACATGCCAGTCACAGAAAAGCTAAATATTGGCTCTTATATTGGTGTACCCATTATCTTATCTACCGGGAAAATTTATGGAACTTTTTGCTGTTATAAAACCGTATTAGACAATACCTTGAACGACAGAGATTTGTCATTTCTTAGGTTAATTTCTGAAATAGCTACAGAGTTAATCGAAAAAAATGTGCAATCTAACATTTTAAATAATGAGTCAAAATTGCTTATCGAAAATATTATAAAAACAAACGATATTACGATTTATTTTCAGCCCATATTTAATTTATCAACCAATCAACTTTCGGGTTATGAGTCTCTGTCACGCTTTTTTATTGAACCTTATAAAACACCTGACATTTGGTTTAAAGATGCTGAAAAATTGGGTTTAGGAGAAGCATTAGAAATACTTGCGATACAAAATACATTACATTGCTTGGACAAATTTGATGAAAAAGCTTATATCACTATCAACACTTCACCTCAGCATATTTTATCAGGCTCAATAGACAAAGTATTACAAAGCATCGATTGTAATAGAATAATTTTAGAAGTGACTGAACATTCACCTATTTTAGACTACCAAGCGATGCTAACCGCACTTCAACCATTAAGAAACCGGGGTTTAAAACTGGCAATAGACGATGTAGGTGCTGGATTTTCATCTTTTCAGCATATTTTAGAATTAGAGGCAGATATCATTAAGTTAGACATAAGCCTTACTCAAAATATAAATACAGATCGTAGAAAGTTTTTATTAGCTAAAGCACTATGCGGATTTGCCAAAGCAATTAATTGCTCAATAGTTGCAGAGGGGATAGAAAATCAAGAAGAATTAAGCACACTCAGAAAACTAGGCGTTGATAACGTGCAAGGCTATTTTATTGGGCGCCCAGCTCCTATTGAAGATGCCATCCAATATCAAACAATTACGCTCTAATAAAAACGCCACTTTTAGTGGCGTTCTGACTCGTTAAATTCTTTTCGATAATAGCGTTTTTGATAGTTTTTTACTTTAGTGTGAACACCTTTACTTAAGCTTTTAAATTTAGCCTCAAGCACGTCTACACCATATAAAATACCCACCACCAGCACCGAGAGTTTTATAGCAGCGCCAAGGTTTTCAGTGGCTATCATAACACCTATTGATGCAAGCACCCAGATGGTTGCAGCTGATGTAACACCAACTACCGCACCATCTTTTGCGAGCATAACGCCTGCACCTAAAAAACCAATACCTGTAATTATTTGCCCAACTACACGAGAATGATCTATTACATCCCCTTGTAAATTAAACGCAGTGGATAAAAACAAATACGTACCCAAGGTTATTAACGCTGAGGTACGAATACCAACAGGCTTGCCGCGTAATTGGCGCTCTATACCAATAATAGCACCGCAAAAAGCCGCAGTACCAATTGCCGCCCACGAATACGGGGCTACATCAATTAAATCTAAAAAAGTCACTGTTAACCTATATTTTATTAGCGATAGCCACCGCCGTTCGTAAACGTTGGCTACCAAATGCTGACATTTTACTAAAATCACTTCGTGCAATAGGCACATATTGGCAATCTATTGCGAGTTGCTTGTCGTTATCAGTTTCGCAAAACGGATCATGAACATACACGCAATGCTCATCAAGGTGCGTAACACACACCCAATGTGGCGATTTTTTACCATCAAAGCTGTATGTACTAATTAATAACAGCACACTAAAGCCTTTACTTAACCACTGCTCAATATGTTCAAGCTCTACATCTTTATACGTAAGCGGTATATTTGCTTGCGCTATACCATCTACAAATTGCTGGTGCACGGTAGCTAACACCACTTTTTTGTTCTCGTTACGTACGCCATCTAAAAACAAAGGCTCTGTGGTATTAACCATTACCTCGCTTTTAAAACCCCGCTTATTAGCGGCAAGTGCCAAACCAAACGGATGGCAACCACCATGACCCGATGTCATAAAAATAGTGGTACCTTCACGCCAAAGTGCTAACTCATGTGACTGGTTAAGCTCAGTAGTCGGCTCAAGTGCACCCATAGCCATTAATAGCGCAGCAGGTCCGCACGTAAACTCGGTAGTTTGCTGATACCACGGCGTTAAACGCGCCACATTTAACTCACTCGTTTGTCGAATGTTTTTTTGCATTCGTAGTGCGTCACTGTGGTCGTCGTAATAATCGCTGTATTGACCAAACACTCTGTAGCCTAAGCTTTTATAAAGCCCTATCGCACTGTCGTTATTTACAGCCACTTCTAAGCGAAGATAAATACGAGCCCGCTCACACGTTTCTTTTTCAAGGTTAGTAAGCAGTGCTTTTGCAATCCCCTTACCTTGCATTGTGGGTTTTACAGCAAGCGAATATAAACGCGCTAAACGCGTGCCTTTATGGCACCACACTAACCCATAGCCGCATATTTTCTCGCCATTTTCTGCAACGAGCAAAATACCATGTTTTGCACTAAGCCAGCGCTTTAAACTACGCGGGCTTAATTTATCGTTATTAAAGCAAGCGTTTTCAACGTCAATCAGTGCAGTTAAATCACTGCTAAGCGCCTTTCGAATAACAAGGTTGCTCATGTTATTATCCACGGCCTCGTGCTTCTAAGCGTTGTTTAAACTCATCCATAATGATCATGTATAGCTCATCGCCTAAATAGCCGTCTTCTACTTTGTGATCAATACTTGGGTTGTCGTTTACTTCAAGCACGTATGCTTTGCCTTGATGCTCTTTAACATCTACGCCATATAAACCCCTACCCACTGTTTTACATGCTTTTAATGCTGCATCTAACACCGCTTTTGGTAACTCAAAGGTTGGTAATGTTTCAAAGCCACCAGAGAAAAACCGTTTAGCGTCGTGGTTATAAATTTGCCAATGGTTACGCGCCATTAAATAGCGGCATGCATAAATTGCACGGCCATTTAACACACCCACTCGCCAATCGTATTCGGTATACATGTACTCTTGTGCAAGCACTAATGCGCTAAATTCAAACAGCTCTGTAAGCTTAGCGGCAAGCTCATCACGGTTTGAAACTTTAAACACACCTTTTGAGAAAGACCCTTCAGGCATTTTTAAAACAAGCGGATACGTAAACGCATCTTCTAATTGCGCAAGTGTTTCACTTGACTGATCAGCTACTACAACCGTTTTTAAACTTGGCACTTTTTGATAATTAAATGCATCGTGTAAATACACTTTATTACAACAACGTAAAATAGACTCAGAGTCGTCAATAACCACTAAACCAAGGCTTTGCGCTTTGCTTGCAAGGCGATACGTTGGGTGGTCAATCGCTGTAGTTTGGCGAATAAATAACGCATCAAACTGAGCAATATTGTCAATTTCGTCAAAGCTTAGGGCTTGTGCATTAATACCGTGTTTAGCGGCGGCTTTAATAAAACGTGCAATGGCGTCTTTATCGCTCGGCGGTACTTTTTCGTTATGATCAACAAGTATTGCCATATCCCATCTAAAACGACGTTGCACTGAGCCAATACGCCATTGTGTTTTAGTAAAGTTATCTAGCTTGGCAACAAAGTCGCTGTACTGCTGCTCATTTAAAGACGACAACGACCCTTGTTGTAATAAGCCTTGCTCATCAACAAATAAAATAGGTGCTGGGTATTGTTTAAATACCGACTTTGCCGCTTTTGATTGTAAATCGTTTAGTGCATTACCAAAGTAAAGTGTGCCATCTATTTGGCCTACATTTAACATAGGGGCTTGGCCACTACGAAGAGCATTAATGGTTTTTACACTTGGCAAAACTTGGTGCTTGCGCGCCTCAGCAAGTAACGAGCAATAGTAACCTTTGCTCAAGTATTGGCTTGAGTCGCACAGATTAATAATGCGTGTTTTGGGTTCGTTTTGTTTTGGGTAATCACGTAAATAAGTATTAAAGGTAATTACATTTTCGAACGATTGAGCAAGCGTTTGCTCGTTGTTATCAACCACAATTAAGGTTTTAAACACGACTTTTCCTAGTTAAGTCAAAATATAAAAAGCATGCTTAAGTAACATTACTAAGCATTATAAATAGAAACACCCATCGTACTAAGTGGGCATTGCGCGAATCACTTAATACGATGGGTGCTTTAACAGGTACCTACTGTACGAGTTAGCGCTTAAATTGCTTAAGCGACATGTGCTTTATATGCCCTTTTTTTAAAACGCACAAACGAGATATTTTTAGCGTGAAGATGAAAAATATTGATTAACTATATTTTCCACCTAATGCAGATTAAAATACGCAAAACAGTACTTTATAAGAGTTTAAAAATGTCGCTACCTGCTTGCCCAAAATGCCAATGTGAATATGTTTATGAAGACCAACAACTGCTTGCTTGCCCCGAGTGCGCTCATGAGTGGAACCCAAATAATACAAGCGACGAAGACGCTATTTTAATAAAAGATGCCAACGGCACCTTGCTAAGTGATGGCGACAAAGTGACAGTAGCCAAAGATTTAAAAATTAAAGGCAGCTCACAAGTAATTAAAATTGGCACCAAAGCGGTAGTTAGAAGAGTACTTGATAAAAAAGATCACGAGCTAGATTGTAAAGTAGAAGGCATTGGCGAAATGATGGTGACTGCTAAGTTTGTAAAAAAGGCTAACTCGTAGGTCGGATAAATAGCGAAGCCATGCCATCCAACAATCAATTCATGAATATTAATAAGCGCGTTTATTGTGTTAGTAATTAGGACGGGTGTCATCCTAATTATTTCATTAAATAGATAGCTTTTGTTATTTAATTTTTTATAACTCTCTGATGGCACTCGTTACAAACGAGTGTTCGTGGGGATTAATTTAAAATTGCTTTTGCATTTTTTAAGTTATCCCATAGATGGTGTTGACCAAAGTACATTTCAGGTGGCTTTATTGATGGGTCTATTAATTTGTTAATGGCTAATATAGCCCCACGAACACTATATTCGGTTGTGAAAACTATCCCATCTGGTATTTCAACAAATTGTCCTAACAGCGCAAAGTTTTGCGAGCCTTTAGGTACAACAGGAGGTCTGTCACCTTCGGTTCTAGGTAAAAATTGAGAAATTCCGTAAGGTAATCTACAAGGTATACAGTAAGATGTTTCAAGAAGTTCTGTTTTTTCATTTTCATCTAAATCCTCCCATAAATGTCCTAAAAGTTCTTCTAAAATTTCTTTCCCAGTACATTCATACATAGGTTTTTTTACAAATTGACCAATATTATCTTCACCTAATGCTGAAACCCAAATTACACAAGTATCTGCCGCTTGCCCCGGGAAAAAAGGCTGACGATAGGTGTGTACATGCATTATCCATGGAGATTGTGTTAAAGGTAATGGGCTTTGTACTCCCATTGGTCGTTCAACTAACCATTGGAATTTTCTTTCAAAAAGATTTCCTCTAAACGTTACGGTAAAGTGCATCATTCTAGAAAGTGAAACGTCACGTAAATAACGCTCTGCTCTACCTAGGTCTGCTTGTTTTGATACTATGTTTTGCCATAATTGGTAAGCTTCGCCTGGTTTTTCTGCAGGTGTTGTAGATACAGCCTCATCGTGGGAGCCATAAGAATGATTAGAAACAATTGAGCCGATTGTCAAGAATGCTTTGTCTTGTGGTCTAACTTCTATTGAATCTAAAGTTTTATCTTCTGCATTTTTTAAATGTAAGCGTTCTACCCAGCGCTTATCATCACTTTCTTTAAAATCAACATCCGTAATACAAGTATTATAATGTATTTGAACGCCTTTTTTTGTTAAGAGTTTAATAGCCGGTAGAATGAACGAGTGGTAGTTTGTGTAACGTGTACGTTCTAAAGAGGTCATTTTTTCCATATCAGACATACGGTGATAAAATAGTTTCATGTAACGCTTCATCTCTATCGCAGAGTGCCATGGCTGAAAAGCAAAAAGAGCACGCCACATATACCAATAATTACTCTTGAAAAAATCGTCACTAAAATAATCAGTGATTTTAGCATCTGCTGGTATCTTAGATTCTGGTATTTCTATTAATCGAGCCATTTGAAGAGCTTCAGTAGCACCTAATCCAAGATCGTGCCCAGTATCTTTCTCTCCGTTTGCATGTAACAGCCTAACCACAGTGTCCATATTGCATTCTTTAGCATTAGCTTCATAGTCGTCTAGGCAAGATCCAAGTTCGTCATAAGGTATTAAAGACCAAAGTTCTTTTGTGCAGCAATATACTTTATCTTCGTACATACGGCTGCCTCGCATGATGTAAACTGGTTTGCCATCAATCATTTTAAAAGATGCATCCATTGACCCACCGACTAAATCAGTTTCAGTGTTTTTTTCAAAAATATGAATATTTTCTGGAGTGAAACCAACTTTCTGCACTAAGTAAACCGCAGCTGATAAGGAACCTAATCCTAATCCGTTTAAATAAACTTTAGAATTGCTCATAGTATGTACTTCGTTAAAAAATGATTTAATAAGTAGGTTAAAATATACTCTTCGACTTTTTTCAGTCAAATGTTTGTTCGCACAAATTAAAGTTTAAATGATATAGAATAACTTTAGTCAGTTTTGAGAGAAAACTGTTTGCATCGCTTAGCTTTTTGCAGTCCAGTTATTAATTTAATTAGATACTCAGAAAGGACAACAATCAATGAAAGCAGAGCGCCTGTTTTTGCTCTGAATTACCAAATCAAGTGTACTGGGCCCATTGATTTAATCTCACTGTTCTATAAGCTGAATAATTTTTTCTATTCTCTTATCAACTTTATTGTTAGACAAAAAGTATGAACACTATCTTCATAATGTGAAGCTATAATATAAAATTTAGGGTGAGTGCCATGGACGGCTGCGAATAAAACCGGCCAGTGCAGTTATCTTCTTTATTTGCTTTGCGGGCAATGTCTTCATTCCTAAATTCGGATAATTCACGCATAAACCAACTGATACTTAATAGGCGCTCTCGGTATTCCTTTACTGTTTGATTAAAAAGATAAGTTCAGCTTTACTTAGCTTTTCACCTTGTACATATTTTTGCGTCAGTACGGTGCCTTTACACAGTTTATGCCAGCGAATAACAATCGCTTTATTATTTAGCCTATTCGCTTTTTTATCATCAACATACAACACTAAGTGTGTATGATTGCTCATGTCAGCATAAGCACAGACGTCAATACAAAATACCTTGGCTAACTCAAGCAGTTTGCTTCAATCCAGCCTCTACGATGCTCGTAAGACTTGCCTGTAAAACGGTCTTCACCACATAAAAATGCACGGCGTACACAACGTGATATACAGCGGTAGTACTTTGTATCAACCAAACTTACTTGACGCTTCCTTGCAATTGCCATAAGACATCCTGCTTACTTTTCACACTACATAAAGGCTAGCCTCTAACTTCGAAAAGTGCAAAATTTAGAGTGGGTGTCTGGTTAATTTTCTGTATTTTTACGCAGCATATAAAGAAGTGTTTGGTGTTGTTTAAATTGGCGTTTGGGAAGTGATTACGAGTGGTTGAGTGGCTTTTATTTAGGTTAAAAGGGCTTCCCTTCTTAATGCATCGTGTTTTGCAGTTTTTCTATATTATGAACAAGGCAATACAGTTGCCGCAGCGTCAAGTAAGGCATTCACTTTCGCTTGACCTCTTAAGGTCAATTTATTCATACCTTTGTTCACTGTAATGTTCCGCTTTTTATTTAAAGGAAAGCCGGCTCAATACAGCCTAGTCGTTTGCCATTCTTTAATAAACAGCTATCGTCGACCTATAAGGCTGTCTATTGTTACTTTCATTTTGTCTACATAGCTCATCTTTTTGCGTGATGCATTATTTATAATAATGCACTTTTTATGCTGTTTTTGTTGGCTTTTTTCGTAATAATTAGGATGGGTGTCATCCTAATTTTGTTCATATCGCTATCTTTGCGCATTACTAGAAACTTCATCGGCTAACTGTTGCAGCCCTATTACAGAATCTACACCAGTTATTATTATTCTCAAAAGAGAAGCAACTTGTAAGTATGATAGAATCCCAAATAAGGATAAAGCTAAAAACTTAAACAAATAACTATATTCTAAATAGAAACTAAATTTTGGTACTATTGAAGAAAATACATTATAAATAATACAGATACAAATCATCAAACACGCAATCATCATCGGATTAACCAACGACTTAATTTGATCTACTCTAACTTGCCTTTTCTCTCTTGTATTTCTTATATCTAAAATTCTAACTTCAGCATCATTTTTTAATAAAGCGATCCAAGCTCCTAATACTCCGAAAATTATTGCCGATATAGATATCAATGAATTATATAAGGTATTGTAGTCCGATTTATCTAGCTCTTCACTGACAACTACCGATAAAGCTATAATAACAATCGTGATAATCACATGAATAACATAGATAAAATATTTCATTATGCCCTCTTCGATAACATACCATCAACTTTACTTAAAAAATTAGCATCTAATTCTATTAATAACTCCAACAAAACGGGGGTGTTGTCTGTTGAGTACTTTATTTTCAAACCAGGGAACTTCTCTTCAGCTTTAATTCCGCTCAAAGATTTATTCGGTATATCTCCAGTGAAAACAAATGTTACATCATAGGCATTCGAATAGCTATTATCTATATATTGCTCAACAAAGAAATCAACATCTTTAGCATTAATTGTTGTTGGGTATTCGATCTTAATTTCTCTATTATCAGTAGGTTCGTTACTATGAAATAAGAAACCAATTTTGTCTTTTATCCCATGCCAATACTCTTCCTTATGATTGATCCTAACCCGCACTTTACGAATCAATTTACGAACACTTACGACATTAGATTTTATAAATTTGATCTCACCTTTAAGCTTCAAGGGTTGTATTTGTATACTAGGTTTCAATTTCGAATCAGGTATCCTATCATCAGTTGATGAATTAAGATTCCTTTGTTGTAATGTGAAGGCTGTATGTTCCCCATTTTCGGCTGATGTTCTTATTATTTGTTCTGAAAAGCCATTTAAAAATCCATTGAGGTATTTTCTTAATTGAATGATACCAAGACTTGAATGATCTTCTGTGTTTATTGCAACAATAATATTCCTTGATGGAATTACCCAGAAAATACTCATAAACCCAGGAATTTGTCCTGCTTTAGCTTTAGTTGCATCAATAGTGCCAGTCCCAACCGGCTTACTCCCTGACACATAATTTATTGCTCCCTTGTGGTTTTCAATTTCATTCCATAAAGCTATGATAGAATTTCCTGTTATAGGACATTCTTCAACTCCCCACAAATAAGCAGGTAATAAAATTTTCTCGTTAGAGTAGACACTTGTTTCTATGAGGGGTTTTTGACTTATAATACCCCACTTCTTAATTTGTTCTATCAGTTCTTTTACACTAAGGGCTAATGGTGGTTTATCCCATTTTTTATATAATCCACACCTTTTTACATCAAACAATGTGAAATCTACATGAGTAGTCGTTGAATATCCATTTCCCATAATTTTCTCTTTTTTTTAGTTATTAATTTTTTAGCCCAACTTAACACACTAATTTATAATTAAAAAGTAGCTACAACTCATACTTGTTCATAGATTTAATTGATTACAAACTGTTATCAACAAGTATTTTATAACTACGCTTTCAATTATTATAAAATCTCTACCACCACGTATTCGTGGACTTTACCTGCGATTGTTAACGTAATTTCATCATCAATCTGTTTATTTAATAACTGCTTACCCATTGGTGCGCCGGGAGTTACTACAGCAATGGAGTGCTGTTTAACATTTACGGTTAAACCACCAGCGGCTGGGCCTAAATAAAACCATTTTTGCGCTGCATTATCATCTTCTAAACATACCAACGAACCGATAGCTATTTTGTCGGTTGGTTTTTCGTTAAAAACAGGCTCAAACAATTCTATGCTTTTATAGCAATCGTTTACGCGCTGGGCTTGGCCTTGTGCTAAATATGCGGCTTCGAGCCCTAAGGTATCGTATTTGTTTTCGGCTATGTTTTCTTCATGTGTGGCAGTGTCGTGCGCGGTTTTTGCCGCTACTTTTGCTGTTGTAAGCTGCGCTTCTAGTGCAAAACGAAGGTGTTCGATAACGTGGGTTTTATTCATGGGGATTAATACAATACAGGCTGTAAAAAATAAGACAGCTAGTTTAACATTTTTGCGGGGCTTAAAACCATTGTTTTAAACCCCGCAAGGTTGGTTGGAATACTAGCCGGGTTTAAATAAACATTAAACAAGCAAAGAACCATTGATTGGTTGGTACGGCTCTTTGCTTGTGTTTTATTTAAAACCTTATGGCATATCTAATAATGTTTGCGTGTGAGCATCTACTTTAACTTCGTAGTTTTTAGCACTTAAACCCATTAGCTCCGGTAAAGTCGCCGCTATACAAATAGACGAGAACGTACCCACTACAATGCCGGTAAATAATGCAATAGCAAAACCTTGCAGTGGTGCGCCTGCAAGTAACCAAACGCTCGCAACCGTTGCAAGTGTGGTACCCGACGTTATTAAGGTGCGCGTTAGTGTACTTTTAATCGCATTATTAATAATAGTCGCAGGGCTAAGTACATTGTTTGATTGAACACGTAAAAGCTCGCGTACTCTATCCCCTACTATTATTGAGTCGTTAAGTGAGTAACCAATAATAGCTAGTAAACTTGCCAGTACGGTTAGGTTAAATTCAATTTGTAATAGTGAAAATAACCCAAGTACGAGTATCAAATCGTGCACTAGCGCAACCACAGAGCCAACAGCTAAACGCCATTCAAAGCGAACTGCAAGGTAAAGCATTACCGCAATCATTGCAGCAAACATGGCTAAACAGCCTTGATCAAATAACTCATCGCCTACTTGCGAGCCAATATAAGCCGACGATAACACCTGTGCGTTTATATCATCGTTTTGTGTAACAGCACTTTGCCAATCAAGGCTATTAGCTGTTGTTGATGTAGTTGATGCACTTGGCGCTTCTCTTAATTGAAAATGGCTATTACCTTGCGCGGTTAGCTCAAACTCACCGTTGTGATTTTTAGCAATAAACGATTGAAGCTCTTTTAGTTCAACACTTTGGCTGGTTGTAAACTCAGTTAAATAACCGCCGGTAAAGTCTAGGCCAAAATTTAGACCTTTTTGCGTAAGCGTAAATACGGATAGTAGCACTAAGATGGCGCTTAAAAGCATGCCCATAAAGCGTAAACGTGTGCCCTTTTCACCTTTCAAAAAAGTGTTAAGCATGTGTTTTTACTCCTGCTTTTTTACCCATTTTTAAATACAACGTTTGGCTTAATATTTTTGATACATACACACCTGTAAATACAGATGTTAAAAGCCCCAGTGCGAGTGTAATAGCAAAACCTTTAACGGGCCCGTAGCCTATGCCGTATAAGATAAGTGCGGTGATCATGGTGGTTATATTGGCATCGAATATTGTATTTGCGGCTTGTTTATACCCCTCTTGAATAGCTTGATATGGTGCACGGCCTTGGCGACGCTCTTCTTTAATGCGTTCAAATATTATTACGTTGGTGTCTACCGCCATACCAATGGTTAGTACTAGGCCTGCGATACCCGGCAGCGTTAACACAACCCCTGGTAATAATGACATTAAGCCCACAAGCGACGTTAGATTTAATATAAGTGCTACGTTTGCAATAAGACCTAAACGGCGATACCAAAGCGCCATAAATGCAAGGGTAATACCCATGCCTAACATAAGCGCGGCTAAGCCATTACTAATGTTTTCGCTGCCGAGGCTTGGCCCTATTGTTTGTTCGTGCACAATTGTAACGGGTGCTGTAAGCGAGCCTGCACGTAGTAACAATGCCAGATCGGCTGCCGCTTGTTGGCTTTTCATATTGGTGATACTAAAACGCGAACTTAAATGCTGAGCAATATTGGCAACATTAATAACTTCACTTTTTTTAACTACTTCGCCTTTAGCGTTTTGAGAATACTCAGAGTAAACCGTTGCCATTGGCTTACCAATATTGGCTTTTGAAAACGCCGACATTGCATCGCCGCCTTGGCCGTCTAGGCTAAGTTGAACAAGTGGTTTACCCCAATCGTCGCGGCCTATGTTTGCATTATTAATATGATCCCCTGTAAAAATTGGTACAGGATCGAGCTTTATCGTTCCGCCCGATTGCATATTAAATGTTTGTCCGCCAATTTCTTTTAATTGATAAAAACCAAGCGATGCAGTTGCACCAATAATACGCTTAGCTTCGGTTGGATCTTGCACGCCTGGTAGCTCTATACGAATGCGATGTTTGCCTTGTTGCTGTGTTACCGCTTCGGTAATACCTAACTCTTCAATACGTGAACGAAGAGTTGTAAGGGTTTGCCCCATAACTTCTTTATCAAAGCTGCTTAGCCCTTGCTCTGAATAACTAAATTTGGCAGTTTTAACGCTGCCGTTATTGCTTGTTACAACGGCTAAATTAGCAAATCGGCTTTGTAGCTCTTCAATAACGGGGGTTAGCTTGTCGGTTGCATTAGGCAATGCGTTTATTTCAAACCCGTGCTGAGTTTGCTGCGCTTTTACGCCATGTGCTTTTTGCTTAATAATAATTGATTTAGCTTGTTGATACGCACTGACTAATTGCTCATCAACGGCTTTATCTAAATCTACGTCTAGTACAAATAGCACACCGCCATTTAAATCAAGGCCCAGCTTTATTGGTGATAAGCCAAAATCTTGCAACCATGTTGGGCTGGTTGCATGCTCAACAATTTTAACTTGCGTGTTTGGGTATTGCGCTTTTATAGCCGCTTGCGCCTGAGCGCTTTTAGTTGGCTCGTTTAAAAGTACATTAATAGTTGATTGTTTATCTAAGCCCTGCTCAACCTCAAGCCCTTGGTTATTTAAAAAGGTAACTAGGGTTTTAGTGCTCGGTAAAGATTGTGTTTCGCTGTGCGGAGCAGCACTGATGTGCAACCACGATTTATTTGGATATAGGTTTGGTAATGCACTGATAGCTAATAAAACCAATACTATTAGCATGGCTATATAGCTTAATTTGAATTTAGCCGTAGACGGCTTTTTATCTTTTTTAAAACTTAACATGTTTAATCCTTACTATCAGCCATTAGCTGATAACGTACTTTTTAAAAGCACAATTAATCTGCAGGCTAAAACTTTAAAAGTTAAAACCTAATAAAATTAAATAAGGAAAATTAAGCGTGGTAGGTAGTGACAGCTCTGTAGAGTAAGTTAACGTCTTTCCAGCCACTTAAACGCGACTTTTTACTATTAGTAACAAACGTGTACCAAGGCTGTATAGGATTAACAGCGCGTGGTTTTAAAAATATATGCCTAACAAGGTTTTGAGCAAAAAATTCAAAAACAACATCGTATTCAGATTCACTTTGAACAGTGTGCAAAAACAATGATGAATTATTGGCAGTTAACCGTGGTTGGTGCGCGTCAAAATCGGTTTGATGCGTTTTTTTATGCTGCGTAGTATCTACAGACTTACTAATAGGCTGTATTTTAGTTAAATCGCCAATATCAGTAAGCGAAACCTGCGTACTAATATTGATATTTAAATTTTGTGAGGCGCCCACAGCATTGCTCTGCACACTAAAAAGTGCAGCAAATAGCAAAAAGGCAGTTAAAAACACTCTAAATTTAAACATTCACGTTTTAAAACTAAAATAAGGGATGCACAGTATATAAGGGCTAGTATTTGAAATACAATAGCCCTTAGTTATTTACTATCTAATTTAATTTTACTGAGACTTTTAATGCGCCCCAGACAAAGCAGTGAAAAACGACCAGACGCCATGAATTTACGCCAAAGCGTAAAAACACTGTGGCCCTACCTTACAAAATTTAAAGGCAGAGTATTTATAGCGTTAATAGCGCTGATTGGTGCTAAAGGTGCCACTTTGTTGATGCCTTGGGCGCTTAAAGAAATTATAGACTCGGTTGATAAGTCGATTAACCCACTGTTAGTTATTCCCGCTTTATTGTTGTTGATGTACGGTGCACTGCGTTTTGCTAGCGTATTTTTAGGTGAAATAAGAGATGCTGTATTTTCGCGCGTAACCGAGCACGCCATGCGTGATATTGGTTTAAAAGTATTTAAGCATTTGCACTCACTTGAGCTGGCTTTTCATTTAGATAGGCAAACCGGTGGCATTAGCCGCGATATAGAACGCGGTACGAGTGGCTTAAGCTTTTTAATGCGCTTTTTAATGTTTAACATTGTGCCTACTTTATTTGAAATACTGACCGTAGCAATTATTTTTGGCACGTTGTTTTCTGTTTGGTTTGCGCTTATTACATTACTGGCAGTTGCTATTTATATTACCTTTACTGTGGTGGTTACTCAGTGGAGAAACCGCTTTATTAGAGAAGCAAATGCTGCCGACAATCAAAGTAATACCCGCGCCATAGACAGCCTACTTAATTATGAAACTGTAAAGTATTTTAATAATGAGCAGTTTGAAGCAAAAACGTACGACACCTTTTTAGCAAACTGGGAAAAAGCCCGTTTAAAAAATAGAATGTCGTTGCTCGCCCTTAACTCAGGCCAAGCACTTATTATTGCTTGTGCTATTACCGCGTTAATGTGGTTGGGCTCAACCGAAGTAGTTGCGGGTAAGCTCTCTATTGGTGAACTGGTAATGATTAACGCGTATATGATTCAGCTATTTTTACCGCTTAACTTTTTAGGTTTTGTGTACCGAGAAATAAGACGCGCGCTAACCGACCTTGAAAATATGCTTGGGCTACTTAACAAAAAACCACAAATAACCGATGCACTTAATGCAAAAGAGCTCAATATTAGCCAAGGTGAAATAACATTTAACAATGTAAGCTTTAGTTACGATGCGCATCGCCCTATTCTTAATAACCTTAGCTTTAGTGTTAAAGCAGGCAGCAAAGTAGCCATTGTTGGAGCCAGTGGAGCTGGTAAAAGCTCATTAGCCCGACTACTTTATCGTTTTTATGACGTAAGCGGTGGTGAAATTAGTATTGATAATCAAGCTATAAATTCAGTAACACTTAATAGTTTACGAAAAGCCATTGCAATAGTGCCGCAAGATACCGTGCTGTTTAATACCACTATTCGTGAAAATATCGCTTACGGTAGGCCATCAGCAAGCGATGCAGAAATTGATGAAGCCATTGCTATGGCGCATTTAAAAAACTTTATAGCCACACTTGATAAAGGCGATAAAACACTGGTTGGCGAACGTGGTTTAAAAGTATCCGGCGGCGAAAAACAGCGTATTGCTATTGCGCGCGCTATTTTGAAAAAGTCCCCTATTTTAATTTTTGATGAAGCAACTTCTGCTCTCGATTCTCATTCTGAGCAAGCAATACTCGCAGCAATGCGTGAAGTGGCCAGTAACCATACGAGTATTGTAATTGCTCATCGCCTTTCTACTATTACCGATGCAGACACCATTATTGTGCTCAAAGCCGGACAAATTATTGAGCAAGGTAAGCACGATGAGTTACTTACTCTCGCCGGAGAATACGCCCGTATGTGGGAGCTTCAGCATAAAAAATAAGGGATAGTAGGCGTGAGTTTACCTCGCGCTTTTTGAGCCAATTTAAACAAGCGCGGCATAAAGCCGCGCCTACACATAAATTTAAACCCCAGCTCATGAATACATCTAAGCATCGCTATTAAACCGTAGGCGTGAGTTTACCTCACGCTTTTAAGCTAATTTAAACAAGCGCGGCATAAAGCCGCGCCTACAGATAAATTAAAGCCCCAGTCCATGAATACATCTAAGCATCGCTATTAACTGTGGGCGGGAGTTTACCTCGCGCTTTTAAGCTAATTTAAACAAGCGCGGCATAAAGCCGCGCCTACAGATAAATTTAAGCCCTGCCCCATGAATAAACCTAAACATTGCTGTTAAAGCGTAGGCGTGAGTTTACCTCTCGCTTTGGGCTTGGCCTCTTCTTACTTAATCTAAGTTTTATCGAGCGCTGTGGTGATTCACCTCAAAAGGTTTGTTTGTCTGATTAATATCAATAACAATCGATAAGTTAAATATTCGTAACAATAAAAATGATTCATACCTATTTGAATCAAAAAAGCTCCTCAGGGGAACATAATGAAAAAGAGTTTAATTGCCGCAGCATTAGCTGCCACATTTATTACCGGTTGTTCAGAGCCGCAAACAACAAAAACAGACGAGCAACAACCTAAAGTAGCTACAGCAACAGTGGCAGAAAAAGCCGAATTAGGTAGTTTTGGTGTTGATTTAACAGCGCGTAACGAAGCCGTTAAACCAGGCGATGACTTTTTTATGTATGCCAGCGGCACATGGTATGACAACTATGAAATGCCTGCAGATAAAACTCGCTACGGTGCATTTTCAGGATTAGCTGAGCGCAGCGAAGACGATGTTAAAGCTATTATTGAAGAAATAGCGGCGCGTAAAGATTTAAACGCAGAAGAAAAACTCGTTGCTGATTTTTACAATGCGTATATGGATACCGAAACGCTTAATAAGCTAGGTGTGGCGCCAATCAAACCATTGTTAAGTGAAATTAGTGATATATCGTCAACTGACGATTTAGCTGAAATGTTTGGAAAGTCTTGGTTAACCGGTAATAAAGCCCCTTTTGGCGGCGGCATGTGGTTCAATCGCCTAGACCCTAATAAATATGAAATGTCACTCGGTGCTGGTGGTTTAGGCTTACCCGATCGCTCTTACTACCTTGAAGACGCTGAGCGCTTTGTTAAAACGCGTGCAGCCTATGTTGCCCACATTGCTGATATGCTTGAATTTACAGGCACTGAAAATACCGCTGAGCGTGCTCAAGCAATTGTTGATCTTGAAACTAAGATTGCACAAGGTCATTGGCCTCGTGAAAAACGTCGTAATCGCGACTTAACCCTAAACCAAGTTGAACGTGCCGATTTAAGCACTGCTTATCCTGGCTTTAACTGGGATTTATACTTTGCACAAACAGGTTATAAAGTACCTCAGTTAAATGTGTCTCAGCCTGAGCCAATAAAAGCGATGATTGAGCTAATCAATCAAGAAGACATTGCAGTATGGAAAGATTACTTAACGTATCACGCTATTAGCGGTAACGCGGGTTTACTATCAGAGGACGTATTTAATACTAACTTTGCTTTTTTTGGTAAAGAACTAAACGGACAACAAGAACCTCGCCCTCGCTGGAAACGTGCAATAAGCGAAATGTCGGGTACGACCTCTCTTGGTTTTGCTATTGGTAAAATATACGTAGCGCGTTACTTCCCTGAGTCATCAAAACAGCAAATGTCTGAGCTGGTTGAAAACCTACGTACAGCCCTGGGTGAACGTATTGATAACCTAGAGTGGATGGGCGATGCCACAAAAGTAAATGCGCGCGCTAAGCTTGCTGCATTTGTACCAAAAATTGGTTACCCCGATGTTTGGCAGTCTTATGACGGTTTAAGCATTACCAAAAACGATTTAATCGGTAATGTGAAAAACATGCGTGAGTTTTTCCACGCAGAAAGTGTTGAAAAAGAGCTACAAAAAACAGATCGTAACCGCTGGGGCATGACGCCACAACGCGTAAACGCTTACTACAACAGCTCATTTAATGAGATTGTATTTCCGGCTGCGATATTACAACCGCCATTTTTCGATCCAAATGCCGATCCGGCTGTAAACTATGGCGGTATTGGCGCTGTAATTGGTCATGAAATGGGTCATGGGTTTGACGATCAAGGTTCAAAATCAGACGAAAACGGTGTGCAACGTAACTGGTGGACTGATGCTGATCGCGCTGCATTTGACAAAAAAGCAGACCAACTTGCTGCCCAGTACAGTAAGTACGAGCCAATCGAAGGTAACTTTGTAAATGGTCGAAATAGCCTTGGTGAAAACATTGGTGATGTAGGTGGTTTATCAATGGCTTATCATGCTTACAAGCTAAGTTTAAATGGTAAAGAAGCGCCTGTTATTGACGGTGTGACTGGCGATCAACGTTTCTTCCTTGCATGGGCACAAGTATGGAAAGAAAAACGTACTGAACAAAGCATGCTTAACCAACTTCGTGGTGGCACACATGCACCAGGTCGCTTTAGAGCACAGGCGCCACGTAACCACGATGCATGGTACAAAGCGTTTGATGTAAAACCAGGCGATGCGTTATACCTTCCTGAAGATGAACGTGTACGCATTTGGTAAATAAAATGGGGCTTTAGTTAGTCTCGTTTAATTTTATTACCCTTAGGCAACTCATTAAATGAGTTGCCTTTTTATTTAGTTAAATTTGCTCTGAAAACCACCTTTTAGCCCTCCCTAAAATCCCTTAATAACATGCACTTTAGATGGCTTTTAAACGCGACAGTTTTAATCAGCTTTAATACTTACTAGCCCTTGAATGCATTTACCTTTAGAATACGTACTATAATTTTATTCTATTATTTACATATATTAAGGCGAAACGCAGATGGGAAGAGCTTACCAAAACAAAAAAGATTCAATGGCTAAGACTGCGGGTGCTAAAACTAAAGTTTATTCTAAGTACGGCAAAGAAATTTATATTTGTGCTAAAAACGGCGGTGTAGACCCAGATGGTAACTTATCATTACGTCGTTTAATTGAGCGCGCTAAAAAAGACCAAGTTCCAGCACACGTTATTGACCGCGCAATAGACAAAGCAAAAGGCGGCGGCGGTGAAGACTACTCAGCAACTCGTTACGAAGGTTACGGCCCTGGTAACTGTATGATTATTGTTGACTGTTTAACTGACAACAACAAGCGTACCTTTGCTGATGTACGTGTTTGTTTTACTAAAGCAAATGCTAAAATTGGCGCTCAAAACTCTGTTTCACATTTATTTGATCACCTTGCTATTTTTGTATTTGACGGTGATGACGATGAAACGGTACTTGAAGCACTAATGATGGCTGATGTTGATGTAACTGACGTAGAAGTTGATGACGGTAAAGTCACTGTTTTTGCTCCTCACACAGAGTACAACAACACACGTACAGCGCTTGAAGAAATGGGCGTGACTGAATTTGACGAAGACCTAATTAGCTTTGTGCCACAAATTGAAACGCCTATTGAAGGCGAAGATGTAGAAGTTATGGAACGCTTTTTAGCCATGCTAGAAGATTGCGACGATGTACAAAACGTTTACCATAACGCGCAATTCTAAAGAACAATTTAGTAAGTTAGAACGACTTTAAGCCAACAGCTATGTTGGCTTTTTCATTTTTAGAACGTGGTATAAATATATGAACTCCCTTAAAGAGCTTAAAAGTGGCAAGCTTGTTGGTGCTACTCACCTGCAATTAGTAGAAGAGCTAACCACATTTCCTGAAGAAATTTTTAGCTTAGCTGACACGCTTGAAGTGCTCGATTTATCAAATAATAACTTATCAACACTACCTGATGAATTTGCCTGTTTAACACGCCTTAAGCGAGTATTTTTGTCGTTTAATCAGTTTAAGCATATTCCTGAGATTTTAGCTAAGTGCCCTGCTCTGATAATGGTTGCATTTAAAGGCTGTAAAATAACTGAGTTTAGTGACTATTGTTTACCAAAAAAAATTGAATGGCTCATACTAACCGACAACAATATTACTGAGCTGCCTCAAAGTTTTGGCCAATTTACACAGCTTAAAAAGTTAGCGCTTGCGGGCAATCAAATTAAGCAGCTGCCAAGTAGCATGGCGCAGTGTAAAAATCTTGAGCTTGTTAGGCTCTCTGCTAATAACTTAACACACGTAGACGACTGGCTTTTTGAACTGCCTAAACTTACTTGGCTGGCGTTTGCCGGTAACGATTTTAATAAGCCCCAGTGCCTTACAAAGTGCAGCTTAGAAAATAAGCCTCTTAACGATTACACTCTTAGCCATGTTATTGGTCAAGGTGCCTCGGGCGTTATTCATTTAGCAAAATCGGCTGATAGCGCTGTAGCAATTAAATTATTTAAAGGTGCAATTACCAGCGACGGCTACCCGCTTGATGAAGTAAATTGCTGCTTACAAGCAGGCGACCACGCTAGTTTAATTAAGGTACTTGCTTATATTGAACAAAGTGATCAGCTAGGTTTAGTGATGGAACTAATAGATAAAAGCTTCGCTAATTTAGGCCTGCCTCCAAGCCTCGAAACCTGTACGCGTGATACCTTTAATAATGATTGCCATTACTCAACTCACGCTATTTTAAAAATTACAAAACAAATGGCAAGCACACTGCACCACTTGCATACTAATAAAGTGAGCCATGGTGACATTTATGCGCACAATACTATGATTAACCAAGACCATGATGTTTTGTTTGGTGATTTTGGTGCTGCTACTAATTTAGCCATGTTAAGTGAGTATCAACAAAAGCAGTTAGAGCTTATAGAAGTAAGAGCCTTGGGCTGTTTAATTGAAGACTTATTAGGCACGGTAACCGGCGATGATAGGCAAAGTGAGCTATTTGATAAAATGTCCGATATGGCAAAACGCGCTATGCAACCTGTATTAAATCAAAGACCTACATTTACTGAATTATTAGAAGAGCTAAATATATAATTCAGTATTAATTAAATAAATTCTAAAAGGGAGCAACGTATAACGCGTTGCTCCCTTTTAGTTTATATTGTGTATTTATTCGAACTTTCGAATTTATTTAGTGCGCTTAAACGGGTAAACCTGTTGTTTAAGCATACCTACCGGCATGTAATCCCCGACTACACCGTATGCTTCTGGCCACTCTTTTTGGCCTTTAACAGCAGTACCAAACGCGTAATCTAAAAACGAAAAATGCGCAGCGTAGTTGCGGTCAATCGCGGCTTTATCTGACGCATGATGCCAATGATGAAACTGCGGTGTAACCATAAAGTACTTAAGCCAGCCAAACCTAACGCGTACATTTGCATGGTTAAACACAGCCTGTAAACCCACAATTATGACGTATAAACTAATTATTTGCTGTGAAAACCCAAGTACAAATATGGGCGTGAGCACTAAACTGCGAGTAACCAGTATTTCAAGAATATGCTGGCGAGAGCCCGCTAACCAATCCATTTCTTTGGCGCTGTGATGTACACCATGAAAACGCCATAGTAAAGGAACTTCGTGATAAGCACGATGCACCCAATATTGCATTAAATCGGCCACGAGTATAATTAAAAACAACTGCACTACAAATGGTGTTTGCTCTATATAACCTTGAATAGTCGTTGATACAGCCCAGCCAAAGCCATAATGCACAAAGTGGTTAGTAACGAGTAATACAAAACCAATAATTAAATGATTTACAAAAAAGTGGTTTAAATCTCCCCGCCATTCGCTACGTAATATTTTTTGATCTTTACGATGTGGTAGTAGCTTTTCAATCACGATAAATATAAGCGTTGAGCCGAGCAAATCTAAAATAAACCAATCAAGCCCTATGTAAGGTGTGTCGCTTGCAAACTCGTTTACCTCAACGTTTGGTCCGCCAAACATAATTGCCAGAATAATAAAAAACCACGCTGTAGCTCCTAAGCGTTTATTGGTATTACGTACAAAGTTAAGTAGCCCTAAACTGCCCGAGACCAATAATGATGCAAACATAAGTTGGCGTAAAAAGTCGACGCTGTAGCTTTTGCGTAGTTCTGGTGTGGTTAAATATTCAGGAAAGTGAAACGCTAATACGCCTAAGCAACTCAGTATTGCTAAAAAGCAGGCTATGTAGCCACTTATGTTGCCCTCACCTATTTGTAGATGATTTGTGCGAAATATCTTTCGTGATAAAGCTTTGATCATTGTTATTATTCCTTGCGTCGTTTAAATATAACGAGATTTCCATGACCCAATATTAACAAAATTTAGGATATAAAAAATATAAATAGTTCCCTCCATAGTCTGAGTTGCAAATATACAGATAAGCCAAACACAAAAAAGCCACGAATGCGTGGCTTGGTTGGATAAAGCTAAAACTTTACATCATTAGGGCTGTATTATAAAAACGCACCTAATGCTTTAACTTGGTCTAACATGCGGTTTGAGAAACCCCATTCGTTGTCGTACCAAGCCATTACTTTTACTAGATTGCCATCGGCTTTAGTTTGCGTAGCATCAAAGATAGATGACGCAGGGTTATGGTTAAAGTCGATAGAAACAAGCGGAAGCTCATTATATTGTAAAATATCTTTCATTGAACCCGTTGACGCTTCTTTCATGATTGCATTGATTTCTTCTGCAGTCGTATCGCGCTTAGTAATAAACGTAAAATCAACTAAAGATACGTTGATTGTTGGTACACGTACCGACATACCGTCT
This sequence comes from Pseudoalteromonas sp. SWYJZ19, assembly GCF_015864375.1. Classification (NCBI taxonomy): domain Bacteria; kingdom Pseudomonadati; phylum Pseudomonadota; class Gammaproteobacteria; order Alteromonadales; family Pseudoalteromonadaceae; genus Pseudoalteromonas; species Pseudoalteromonas sp. SWYJZ19. Next base: position 41,888 of record NZ_JADYXI010000010.1, on the reverse strand, counting down.
AATTTACCAGCAAGTTCTGGTAATACTAAACCAACAGCTGCCGCAGCACCTGTTTTAGTTGGGATCATAGATTGAGTTGCACTACGAGCACGGTATAGATCAGGGTGGTATACGTCAGATAAATTTTGATCATTCGTATAAGAATGAATAGTAGTCATGCTACCTTTTTCAATACCTACTGTGTCGTTAATTGCTTTTGCAAGCGGTGCTAAACAGTTAGTAGTACAAGAAGCATTTGAGATGATGTGGCTATCAGCGTTAATTACATCGCTGTTTACACCATGAACCACTGTTGCATCCATATCTTTACCTGGAGCAGAAACGATTACTTTTTTAGCGCCTGCAGTAATATGTTTAGCTGCATCTTCGCGTTTAGTGAAAAAACCAGTACATTCTAAAACGATATCTACATTTAGTGCTTTCCACGGTAAGTTTGCAGGGTCACGCTCTTGCGTTAACGTTATTACGTCATCGTCAATTAACATGGTGTTATTTTCAAGTGTTACTTTTTTAGAAAATTGACCATGAACTGAGTCATACTGCGTTAAATGTGCATTAACGTTAGCAGGTGCTAAATCGTTAATTGCTACAATTTTAATTTCGCTGTTTTGAGCTGACTCATAAAGTGCACGTAAAACATTTCTACCGATACGGCCGTAACCGTTAATTGCTACATTAATCATTTTAGACTCCTATTTAAGTTCACTTGCTTGGCGAGCAAGCGCTTCAATTGCTTGCCAGTCTTTATTTTCAATTAGTTGTTTATCTAGCATCCACGTACCACCAACACATATAACGTTATTAAGCGCTAAATAATTAGGTGCGGTTGCTAAGCTTATGCCACCAGTTGGGCAAAAAGTAATATGTGGTAATGGGCCACCGATTGATTTAAGCATGGCTGTTCCGCCTGCAGCTTCTGCTGGGAAGAATTTTAAATACTTAAAACCGTGCGACGCAAGTTGCATAACTTCACTTGCAGTTGCAGCGCCTGGTAAAAATGGTATATCTGATGTTTTAGCCAAAGCAATAAGCTCATCGCTCACACCTGGACTCACCATAAAATCTGCACCAGCGGCAACCGAAAGATCAAAACTTGCTTTATCTACTACCGTACCAGTACCTACATAGGCTTCAGGTACTTCTGCTTTCATCAGCTTTACAGCTTCTGCAGCAATAGGTGTACGTAGTGTTATTTCTAAGGCTTTTAAGCCACCGTTATATAACGCTCTTGCAAGTGGTGCTGCATCTTCTAATTTTTCGATTACAACCACTGGCACTACGGGTGCCGATGCTAAGATTTTTTCAATACTCATTACTTGTTCCTCATTACCCAGTATGGCTAATATTTATTCAAGTCCAAAAGCACTCGCGCCTAAATCGGCACTGCTTACGATATTTCTAAATCCAGTAAATAATTCTCTGCCTGTACCAAATGTGGCACTTGGTTGGCTAAGTTCTGCTTCACGTTTAGCAAGTTCTTCGTCGCTAACGTGTACTTTTAATATTCCGTTTGGCGCATCAAGCGTCACTAAATCACCTTCTCGGATTTTAGCAATAATGCCGCCTTCTACTGCCTCTGGTGCTAAGTGAATAGCAGCTGGTACTTTACCTGATGCACCCGACATACGGCCGTCAGTAACAATAGCTACTTTAAAGCCTTCATCTTGAAGCGTTGCCATTACTGGCGTTAATTTATGTAGCTCTGGCATACCTTTCGCTTTAGGGCCTTGCTCTTTTAGCACGGCAATAAAGTCTTGGTTTAATTCGCCACGCGTGTATGCATCTTGCAAAGCACCTTGTGAACTAAATACTTTTGCTGGAGCAGTAACAACCTGATGCTCAATAGCAACCGCTGACACTTTGATAACGGCTTTACCTAAGTTACCTGTTAGAAGTTGCAGACCACCTTGCTTACTAAAAGGGTTACTCACAGGGCGAAGCACTTCTTCATCATGTGAGTTTGCTGGGCAATCTACCCATTTAACTTTAGTTGGGCCGGTTGAGTTGCTCATGATCAGGCTATCGTCTTTATCTAAACGAGGCTCTGTCATGTATGGCGCTAAACCATCACCTAGCATTGTTTTAACGTCTGTGTGTAAATAACCGGCGCTTGCTAGTTCACGCATTAAGAAACCCATACCGCCCGCTGCTTGGAAGTGGTTTACATCAGCTGAACCATTAGGGTAAATACGTGTAAGCAGTGGTACAACTTCTGATAAATCAGACATGTCTTTCCACGTAACCTGAATGCCCGCCGCTTTTGCTATCGCAACAATATGAATAGCATGGTTAGTAGAACCACCTGTAGAAAGCAGGCCTACTAAACCGTTTATAATCGTTTTTTCGCTGATCACATCAGCTAAACATGGGCTTTCTTTATCATCTGTAAGCTGCTTAAGCATAGTTTCTACAGCATTACCTGTAAGACCATCGCGAAGCTCAGTGTAAGGATTAATAAACGAGCTACCAGGAAGGTGTAAGCCCATTATTTCCATTAACATTTGGTTTGAATTTGCAGTACCGTAGAACGTACAAGTACCTGCACTGTGATAAGACGCGCTTTCAGCTTCTAATAAGTCTTCACGGCTTACTAAACCTTGTGCAAATTTTTGACGAATACGTGCTTTTTCTTTATTAGGAATACCTGACTGCATTGGGCCTGCTGGTAAAAAGAACACAGGTAAATGACCAAACGACAATGCACCAATTAATAAACCCGGGACTATTTTGTCACAAACACCTAAACAAAAAACGCCATCAAACACATCGTGCGAAAGAGAAATTGCCGTAGACATAGCAATTACATCACGAGAAAAAAGCGAAAGTTCCATGCCGTCACGCCCTTGCGTAACACCATCACACATTGCAGGAACGCCACCAGCAACTTGTGCTGTAGCATCGAATTTGGTAGCAATGTCTTTAATTAAATCTGGGTAATCTTTGTATGGCACATGAGCCGAAAGCATATCGTTATATGAGTTGATAATAGCAAGATTTGGCTGCTCATCAGCCTTTAAGCGCGCTTTGTCATCACTGCTACAAGCAGCCATAACATGGGCTATATTTCCGCAACCTAAACCGGCACGAACTCTTGTTTGTTTTTTTGCGTGCGAAATACGTTCTAAATAATCTTGACGGGTATTTTTACTGCGTTCGATAACGCGCTGGGTAACTTCTTGAATACGAGGATGTAACATAATTTAACTCATCTCTATTAGTTAGAGGATAAAGGCTCAGTAGCAACTACAGACTCCACGTAAATAACTGTACTGAGCATCTTTGATTTACCCGTTCAAAGGTACGCTACCAGGGAGCCTCTCACAACAACCCTGACACCGGTGTCACTGTATTAACGCATAGCAATGACACCGGTGTCAACCCTAGGTAACAAAAATAGTTTAATATTTTAACATGACCGAATAATGACCTATTTGATTTTTAGGCACAAAGTATATTTTAGCAAGTTCAGAGCAAAAAAAAGCCCGAATAAGCGTCACTCATATTCGGGCTACTGTGAAAGTGTTTTTAACTCACTATTTTATCGCAGAGGTAGACTCACGTGTAATTAAGCGCGACTCAAGCGTTACCTGATACGGCTGTTCTTGCGGTTGAGCTATGTGTGAAATAAGTTGAGTTACGGCTTGTTTAGTCATTTCCTCAACCGGTTGTGCAATAGTCGTTAAACCAGGCCAAATATGACGCGCAATAGGTGCGTTATCAAAGCCCGCAATAGAAATATCATCAGGTACTTTAAGTTGGCGCTGGGTAGCTAATTTTAACACCGCTGCCGCCATGTAATCATTTGATGCAAATACAGCTGTTGGCCTAGGTGATAAGTCTAAAATACTGCGCGCGCTGTCGACACCTGAGTGATAACTAAAGTTACCCTCCTCTACTAAGCGCTCATCAAATTCTATTCCATGGCTTGCAAGTGAACGCCTGTAGCCTTTAAAACGCTGTTGCGTCGCACTATGATCTGGATGACCTTTAATAAACGCAATTGATTTATGACCAAGACTAATTAAATGCTCCGTAATTTCAAATGCGCCTTGTTCATCATTACTACGAACTGAAATAGAATCATCTTGAAGTAAAGCTGACGCAACTCTTGCGTAAGGAATTTTTTTAGATTTTAAAAATGAAACCAGCTCGGCAAAATCACCAAAAGGAGGTGTTAATACAATGCCATCTAATCGAGAAGTCTGTAGTAATTGCTCAATATTATTTATAAGGGCTTCACCACGAAACTCACAAGGGTGTATCAATAAGTTATAGTTATTTTCTTTGCATGCTTCTAAAGCGCCCGTTTGCACCCGAGTGATATAACTTTTACTGGGATTATCGTATAAACAACCAATAATAAAGCTACGATTTTGTGCAAGGCCACGCGCAATAGGATTAGGTGTGTAATCAAGTTCTTTAAATACCGCGAGTACCTTTTCTCGGGTAGCGGCACTTACATTTGGCTCATTATTTAAAACACGCGAAACGGTTTTTTTAGAAACCCCAGCATGGCTTGCTACACTATTTATGGTTACTTTTTTCATCTATCCATTATCCAAATACAACCAATAAGGCCAAAGCCCTATTTGCTATTGTGTAAACACGCAGCAGCGCCAATAAGCGGTATGTTGTCTTGTGTTACAAGTGTTACAGGGATTTGCCCTGCGTACTGCGACATAATACCTTTTTGCGAAAATCGTTCAACAAAACGACTCTCTAGAAGTCTTGCTTGCATACGAGGCAGTATTCCACCGCCGATAAATAATCCGCCTAAAGCGCCGTAAACAACGGCTAAATCGCCGGCTACACTGCCGATCCAATCACAAAATTGGTTAAGCGTTGCATCACAAACAGTACATTCACCGCTATTTGCTAGACTACTTATTTGCGCCGCGTCTAAATTTTTAGCTGTTACACCCTTAACTGCAGCCATGGCCTTGTACAAATGCGCAATACCAGGGCCTGAAAATACTGTTTCGATAGAAACATGCGGATGATCTTTACGTAACTCATTTAATAATAAGGTATCGAGCTCATTAACAGGTGCAAGCGATATATGCCCTCCTTCTGAACTTAAAACAGCGGTAGATTGCGACGTTCTAACTAAACACGCTGCACCAAAGCCAGTACCTGGACCTATAACACCAATGTTTGCATTGTCATCAGCTTGACCCGATTTAACAATGACATTTTGTTTAGGATCTAAATAAGGGGCGGCGTATGCAAAGGCAGCAAAATCGTTTATGACTTCTAGTTGTTGTAAATCAAAATGAGTTTTAAATTCACTGACGCTAAAATGCCAACCTAAATTAGTTAAATGCACTTGCCCAGCTTTTATTGGACCTGCAACGGCTAAACATGCGCGTTTAGGTGTAATATGCGGGACTGTTTGTAAATATTGCTCAAGCGCACTTTGAAGTGAGCCAAAATTAGCACTAGGGAAAATATTAATGTGCTCTATTACAAATTGGTTGGTGTGTTCATTAAAAGCAGTGATTAAAGCAAAGCGGGCATTAGTGCCGCCAACATCAGCAACTAAGATGGGATCAAATTGTGCAGAAGCGTTTGGGCTCATAGTATTATCTCTTTTGTTAAGCGACTCATGCTTATTATTTTACAATGGTGTACCATTGTTATTTATACTTTGAGCTATCACCTCAAAGTAGCTATCACAGTAAAAAAATGCTGCCTATAAAGATATAGACAGCGAATACGTTTTGACAACAAAATGATAAAACATTGACATTATGACACCGGTGTCAGCCGTTTATCAATAAAAATATACGTTAATTCACAAAAAGCTTGAAATTATTCATTAATAAACGAAAATGACACAATTATTTATCAAACTAATTAAGTTGTAACAATGAAAGGTAAAGCCACCTCATTTGATATTGCCCACTATGCAGGGGTATCTCAATCAACTGTATCTCGCGCTTTACGTAACAGCCACCTTGTTAATGAGGAAACACGTAAGCGTGTTTTTGATATAGCTAAAAAACTTAATTATAAAGTTGATAAAAATGCCAGTAACTTACGCACACAGCAAAGTAGTACGCTTGCATTACTTTTATTTGAAGACCCCACTTCTGACGAGTCACAAATTAACCCTTTCTTTTTAGCCATGCTTGGCAGCATTACTCGTGCTTGCGCTAAAGAAGGTTACGATTTATTAGTTTCATTTCAATCGGCCAGTGCTGATTGGCAAGCAGACTACGAAGATAGCCACAGAGCTGATGGTATTATTTTACTCGGTTATGGCGATTACATTGATTACCAACCAAAATTTAGCACCTTACTTGAACAAAACACGAAGTTTGTTTGTTGGGGTGCAACCGTTGATAATCGACCCGATTTAACTGTTTGTTGTGACAACTACGGTGGCGGTAAGCTTGCCGCTGAGCACTTTATTGCTCATAGCAGAACTGATTGCGCTTTTATTGGAGATGCATCTGATCACAGCCCTGAATTTTTTAGTCGCTTTCAGGGCTTCAAAGATGAGCTATTGGCTAACAATGTTAAAATAAACGAACGTAAAATGGCTAACGCTATATCCACTGAAGAATCTGGGTATCACGCCACTCGTTCTCTTATCGCTAATAATATTAAATTTAACGCCTTATTTGCTGCAAGTGACTTAATTGCTATTGGTGCTATACGGGCGCTTAAAGAAGCAAATATTAACGTGCCAAAAGATGTTGCGGTAGTCGGCTTTGATAACATAGCCATTGCTAGTTATGTAAACCCACCGCTGACGACGATAGAGCAAAACACCACTGTTGCAGGGCAAATGCTCGTAGAGAACTTATTAAAACTGATACGTGGTGAAGAAGTACAAAGCACCCTATTACCTCCTATTTTGATTCCTAGAAAGTCGAGCTGAGCCTGTCTGATAAAATAAAGCAAAATTAACAAACCATTCTAATTGGCAGTTACAACTACTTAAATTTTATTCTCTATACTTTTATCTATTTATTTCACTTTTCGTTCTGATGTATTCCTATCTCATAAAATTCAAAATTTAAATATAAAAAAAGCCTCTAATGAGGCTTTTTGCTAAATTCTTTTTTAACTCAGACTAATAAGTTATTAAAAATCGTAAGACGCTGATAATTGAATTCTACGAGGAGACTGGTAAGACTGAGCTAAACCAAATGTAGCATTTCCATCGCCAGCAGCTATTTCTGCAGCTTCGTCGTAACGAGTTTCAGTAGCAGCATCAAATACGTTAAATACATCCATAGCTAAACGAACTTTCTGATCATTAAAGCGAAGGTTATAAGTAAAGTTAAGATCTAAACGTGCTGTCCATGGTGTAGTACCCATGCTGCCACGAGGGAAACGTTTGTCACCTACATAGTAAGTATCACCGTATACGTATTGATCAGGGTCTGGAGTATAACCTTGACCTAAAGCAGTCCAAGGACGTCCAGATGCGATATTAACATTAGCACCAATTAAGAAGTCTTCTGTAACAGCAAAAGCACCATAAATTTTAATGTTATGACGACGATCTGCAGGTAGATTACCATTAGCACCATCCATTAAATAAGGGTAATCCCAATCTTGCGTAAGACCAGCATCATCTTGACCATTATCAGATTTAACAAAACCTTCTGTATTACCATAGTTGTGAGACCATGTGTATAGCGCTTTTAAAGACCAAACCTGATCCCATGTTTTTTCTAATGTTAAATCAACTGATGCGTATTTACGCTTAGCTTCCGGGTAACCTAACTCTTGTGCTGTAAAGCTATATTCTTCAGTGGTGCCGTCACCATCAAGATCAAAATTGAAAGTAGCGCCATTGCCAGGATTAAATAAGAACCAGTTCTCACCTAAATATTCACCATTTTCATCATTAAAGATATAAGAACCATCATCAATTTGATTACCTAAAACACGGTAAGTTGCCTTGATACCCCATGACCAATCATCATTAATTGCTGCTTGATAACCAATCATATACTCATCGTTATACATTGGTTCAAGATCTTTATCAGATAAGGTATTTGATGGTTTTGCAGTACCGTCACCACCATTAGAAATAGCAGGATCACCTAGCTGAGTACCTAAACCAACAGGAGTACCGTCTGCGTTTAAGCCTTCATACGCATACCATGTTTGAATATAAGTCTCTGCACCAGCTAAACGGATATTAGTATTAGCTGCAACTGGTAGGTAATAACGACCAGCAGTGAAGAACAACTTACTATCGCCATCTCCATTAATATCCCAAGAACCACCTATACGAGGGGCAATTTGGTTATCAATAGAAACAAACTCTTCGCCATCTGCATTGTAGTTAGTAAAACTATCATTACGAAGGCCTAATGTTAATGTTAAATCTTCAGTAACTGACCATTGATCTTCAATATAAATAGCCCAGTTTTCTACTTCAAACGAACCGCCATTTTTATAATCGCGTACACGTGTTGTCTTCATTTCTTCAGGTAAGACATAACCATTAGCCAGTCTAGCGCCTTCTTCGTATGTACGATAATAGTAGTAAACGCCACCAGAGTTTTGTGTTGTTGAATCAGCTGTATTAGTTTCAGAATCATAACCAAATTTTAACGTATGCTCATCGTTTAGGTAATAATCAAAGTCAACGCGCAATTGCTCACGTTTATCTTCATTTTCACCAACGGTAAAGTTTACATAACACGTAGTATCCTCACCTAAATCGGCATCATAACCTGTAGGACAATCATCAAAGTCTGAGTAATCAGTTTCTGAAAACTTAACCTGACCAAACATTGCTGACATACTTAGATCATCTGTTAGGTTACCAGTATAACGAACTGCAAAACTTTCTCCGCCTCGCTTATGGTAAGCTGTACCACCATCTTCAGTGTAATTACCATTTCCTTGAGGGTCTGAAATTGTTTTTTCAGAATAAGTTCGTTTATCACTAAAGCCCCAAAGCATTAGCTGATGATCTTCGTTAATATTCCAGTCAAAACGAGCTAGGTAATATGGGTCATCATCTTTTTCAACTGTTAAATCTGTTTGAGATGCATTACCGTATTCGTAGTCATTATCTCTTGCAGTGTAAATACCATAGAAGAATAATGTGTCTTCAACTATCGCACCTGAAGCATAAATACTTGTTTCAAATGAATTGTCGTAGTCGTCTTGGTTATTAACATATAAATCACCAATACAATGGCCATCCGCGTCTTCACAGCGATCATTTTGCTTGTAAAGTGAATCAGGAGCTTGCTCACTTAACGAGTCAGATGAATAAATCGTTTCAACACCAAAGTGAAAATCATTAGAACCAGATTTAGTAACTGATGAGATTAATCCACCAGTAGTACGCCCGAACTCTGCAGAATAACCACCCGTTTTAACTTGGAAGCTGTCGTACGCGGTGAATGGGATTGTTGCACCACCAAGGCCATTACGGAAGTTAGTCATATTTAGACCATTCACGTAATAAGCATTTTCAGCTACAGAAGCACCACCAAATGAAGCTTGGTCGCCAAAACGACTGTCCCCTTCAGTTGCGCCAGGCGCAAGCAATGCTACTGAAGTTACTGAGCGAGATATAGGTAGTAGCGATAATTCTTCAGAGCTAATATTTAATGAAGACTCTGATGCAGAAACATCTATTGCACGAATAGAGCCACCTACAACAGCAATTCTTTCGATATTACCTGTAGTTAGTGGAATTTGAATGAGAGCTGTTTTACCTACCCCTATAACAACATCTTTAACTTGAGCTTGGTCAAAACCAGATTGGGATACTGTAATATCATACTTACCTACTGGCACTTGCTTAAGATCAAACTCACCATTTGCATCAGCAGTTAGTGTTTTAGAATAACCTTTGCTTTCATCTGTTATTGTTATTGATGCACCCGCTAATGAAACACCTGACTGAGCAGTTAAGCTACCTTTGATAGCGCCGTTAACGTTATCTGCCATTGCTGGCATTGCCGCACTTAACGTCATTGCAACTGCTGCAGCAGTGAATGAGCGTTTAAATGTCTTAGAAAAATTATGGTTCATTTTTGATTTATCCCTAGATAATTAGATTATTATTTTTTATGTCTTACGTTAAATACTTTATATAACGCCTACTAATTTAAAGTATTTAACCCCCTCAACGTGTAAGGAGAAACAAATTAATAACACAATAAAAACAAACTTGCCAACAAAATGCGACAGCAATTAACAGGAAAATCACCATAAAAAACAATAAATTAACAAAAAACCAAGGATAAAACCAAAAAACAAAATAAAAACAAAAAAAACAAACATATAATTTACATTATTAGTTGTTTGCAAAACCAACAAAATGAATAAAAAGCAGGCTCCATTATTTATAAAAACAGCGCCATAAACACCATTAAAGAACAACTCTTATACAATTGACTTAAAACCCCTATCAAAATACTATCTCACTTAATTAGCATAAATATTCACATCACACTTCACAAACCCTATACCGTTGCAAAAAACGGAATTTAATTTAGAAAAAAAAACGCCTAATTAAAATCTTTTTTTATGTCATATAATTTCTAAATCATTACTTAAATGACTCGAAAACCACCAAATAATGATCCCAACCCGTTTACCACGGAGTAAACGTACCTGCTTAATATATTTTGCATGTATCCAAACTTTAGGTGTAGCTGAGTTTGTGTCCTCACCCAACTTATAACCTGCTTTATTTACACCTATACATCCCACGCTTATTTTGGTAAAAAAATGCCGCTATTAGCAAATTACCCTAACTCTTTTACATAACTATTTTTAATATCAGCTTGTTTTACATCATTTAGCGCATTACTTGCTAATAACGTTAAAATAAGAGAGCGAAAAATGGCTAATACTATACCCACTGAATAATTGAGGTATCACGCCGTTCACTTATCGCTAATAATATTAAATTTAACGCCTTATTTGCTGCAAGCGACTTAATTGCTATTGGCGCTATACGTGCACTTAAAGAAGCTAATATTAACGTACCAAAATTTGTTGCATCGGCTTTGTTATTACAGTCATTGCAAATTACGTAAACTCACAACTAACTACAATAGATCGAAACACCACTGTTGCTGGGCAAATGTAGTAGAGAACTTATTAAAATTGATATGTGGTGAATAAGTACAAAGTGCCCTATTAAATCCTATTCTCACTTCTAGAAGGTCAAGCTGAGCCTTCTTAATTAAGCAAATACTGATTACATCTGTTCACATTCATTTACAAACAATAAAATCATATAATAAACAATATATTAAAAAAAACACCACCCAAAAAACTATACTTTTTCATCAAAAAAACATCAATTACACATTCCTTAGCAACAGCAATTTGTTAACTGCATTTACTATTTTGTTTCTATAATGTAAATTTATTGTACCGCTATGATCTTGATCTGTAACTTTATAGCCTAAATAACAACAATATCTCAGGGATTTACATATGTTTAAAACTAAAGCTCTATCAAATGCAATAAGATACTCTTTATTGCTAGGCTCTGTAGCCTTAGCGCCTAACGCGCTAGCTCAAGAAAATGACTTGAATTCAGACGTAGAATTAGAAGAAGAAGCACCTGAACGAATAGTTGTAACAGGCTCACGTATAAGAAAAGCTGAATTTTCAAATGCATCACCAATTCAAATTATCAATGGCGACTTATCTCGTGAAATGGGTTTATTTGATGCAGGCTCAATGCTTCAATCGACCAGCCAAGCGGCTGGTGCTCAAATAGATAATACATTTGGTGGTTTTGTACTAGATAACGGTCCGGGCGCTGCAACAATCGGATTTCGTGGTTTAGGTGCTGAACGAACTCTTGTACTTATTAATGGCCGAAGAATGGCTCCTGCTGGCGTTGGTGGTGCACCAACATCCCCTGATTTGAACTTAATACCTGGCGTAATGATTGAGCGTGTAGAGAATTTATTTGATGGCGCATCAACCGTTTATGGTTCTGATGCGGTAGCGGGTGTAGCTAACGTAATATTAAAAAAAGATGTTGAAGGTTTTATTTTTGATGCATCTTATCGTCAACCTAAAGGTGAAGGCGGTGAAGAAACTGTACTTTCGGGTATGTGGGGCAAAACCATGGATAATGGTTTTATCACTGTAGGCGTTGAATATTCAGAACAAAAATCTCAATCTTTATCTGGTAACCCTTTTGTTAAAGGGTGTGAAGAGCGTATTTGGGAAGCTGAAGATGGCAGTATCGTAACGAGAAACAGTGGCTATGGTCCTGTGGCGAGTGGTGAAGATTCATGTGATATTTTCCCTCTAACAAATCGTATTAGCGTACCTTCTTTCTTTGGTAGTGTTTATTACACTCCTAACTTTACAAACACTGGTATTCCAAACTTCAGCGAATCAACTGTACCATCAAGTCTTGAAGGATTTTTACCTTCATGGGTAGCTGGCGATTTCGATGGCGATGGTATTAATGATGGTGTATTTGTTGATGGTAACGGAGATGGTTTTCGTGACGTTGATTTCCAAGACCCTCTATACGCTTTCCAACAATCTGATTACTACAAAAGTGGTGATTACAGAAGTAAAAATGAACGTATTTCACTAATGCTTAATGGTGAATACAACTTCCAAGACGATAACGACACAACTTTCTACTATGAAGGTTTATACGCTAGTCGTAAATCTCCAATTTTTAGCCCTGGTGCACAAATATTTCAACAAGTAGCGGCATCAAACCCATATAACCCTTGTGGTACAAACGGTATTGACTGTTTTGGCGTGTTAGGTGTGGGCCCTGGTGGACCTGAGGCCGTTCAGCCAATCATCAATATTCGTGGTGACCGTGATCAAACTGAAGTTGAAGTTTCACAATATCGTTTAGTTACCGGTGTTACTGGTAATATTGGTATGTTCGAAAACATTGGTTTAGACAATTGGTACTACGACGCGTCTGTATCGTACAGCGCATCTAAAGGTACTGACCACCGTGTTGGTATTGATGAAGAACGCTTAATTAACTCATTAGAAACCGCTGTTCTTAATGATGATGGTACTGTTACCTGTGGTACCGGTTCTGATGGATGTGTTCCTGTTAATTTATTTGCAGACAGTATTTACCAAGAAGGTGGCGGTACGCTTTCACCTGAAGAAGCGGCCTATTTATTTATTGACCGCGACATCGAAACTAAAGTAAACCAGTTTGTTTTTAATGCATTCATGGGGGGTGACTTCTTCGCACTACCATGGAATAACGAAACTGTTGCAGGTATCGTTGGTATTGAATATCGTCGTGATGAGATTGAATCAAATCCTAATGCAGCAGCATCACAAGGCTTACTATGGGGCTACTTTGCTGACCAAGGCGCTGATGGTTCTCGTAATCTAAAAGAAATATTCACAGAAGTTGACTTCCCTTTACTTAAAGGAGTTAAAGGTGCTGAAGAACTTACATTTACAGCTTCTGGCCGTGTTTCTGAAGAATCTTTCTACGATGCTGAATCAACTTATAGTCTTAAAACTATCTACCGTCCTGTTGATTGGTTTACTCTTCGTGCTACAAAAGGTACTTCTTATAGAGCGCCAAACTTACGTGAACGTTTCTTAAACGGTACGTCTGGTTTTAATACAGTTGCCGATCCATGTGTTGTTCCGGAAGATGCTCGTAATATTGACCCATTGAACCCAGGTTCAGCAGCTACATATAATGCAGCTGAAGAAACACGCGATACAGCGGTATTAAACGCTTGTCAAGCATCAGGTATTGATCCAACTACTCTTGGTTTAGGTCAAGGTGGGACTGATTCATATACTGGAACTTATAGCGCTGAGATTGAAACTGGCGGTACAACTGAGCTTAGTGCTGAAACATCAGTGGCTAAAACATACGGTTTTATCTTTGAACAACCGTTCACTGATGCATTTGATTTAACAATGTCATTAACTCGTTTTGATATTGAAGTAACAAATAGTATTGCAGAGCCAAGTGCTTTCTACAGTATTGGTCAGTGTTATTCTGCTGATGGTAATGATGCTTTTTGTAGCCGTATCGGCCGTGACGAAAATGGTCAAATTGATTTAGTTGATGCTAGCTTTATCAATATTGGTTTAATCTCTTCTAAAGGTTTTGATTACAATATCTACTTTGAAACAGATACGGTAATTGCAGAAGAAAACTTAGGTATTACACTAGACCTTCAAGCCACGCGCATGACAGAGCAAGTTTTTGATGTACTTGGTACTATTGATGACAATATGGGTGAGCCAGATTCACCAGAATGGCGCGGTACAGCACGCTTACAACTTAAATATTCTGATTTTAGGTTTAACTGGGAAACACGTTTCATCGGTAAAGGTCGTGAAGATGAAGATGATTTAGGTGAATTCGAAGAAGGTACTGCAGGTTGTCGTGGTTTAACTGACGCAAATGGTGCTCCACTTAAATGTCGCCCTGTTGGTTTCACTGATGACTACTTTGTACATAACATCGGTATGACTTGGTCTAACGATGCTTATAAAGTGAACTTTGGTGTACGTAACGTATTTAATGAAGCTCCACCAAAAGTAGACCCAAATGGTTCTTTCTCAAATACTAACATCCCTCTAGGTGTTGGTTATGATACTTCAGGACGTAGCCCATACATCAGTTTTACAGCTTCTTTTTAATTAGAATTGGCTGAGTATATATTCAATCCAGATGGCCTAAAATTTTAGGCCATTTTTTTTGAGGGAATAAAAAATGAAACTTAAAAAAAGAATGTTAGTAGGATTTACCTTACTAAGCCTATCTTCTTTCGCTAATAGCGAAACTGAAGATGCGACACAAGTGAGCAGTATCGATGCTTTCTTAATGTCATCTGCTATTCGTAGTGTTGTAGCATCACCTGATGGTAAGAAGCTTGCTATTTTAAGAGCGACTACCAAAAATGGTGACTATATAATTGAGATAAGAGATCCAAATAACCTAGAAGCAGACCCCGTAAGGTTGGGCGCTGATAAAATGCTGATATCTTCCATCGTATGGTTAAACGATGAAAAAATAGGCGTTATGTTTAGACAAATACTAGAAGATGGAAGTCGCAAATACTGGGTTAATAAGTTTGCAATAACTGATGCAGATGGTAAAGGCGACTGGTTATTACCATTTAAGAAAAAGCGAAATGTTCAATTTAATATAATAAATATACTTCCAGACAAAAAAGATGAAGTACTTGTAGAAGTTGATATTAATAATAACTACATTCCAGATGTAGTGAGATTTAATATTAACACTGGACGAAGCGTTACTGTAATGCGCGGAAATGAAAAAGTATCAGGCTCGTTTGTTTCTGACTACGATGGTGAAATAAGAATAGCCCAAGGTTGGAATAAATCTGATAACGCAATCGATTATTATGCCCGAGATAAAGGCAATGATGATTGGAAAGTAATTAAGCAAGTTAGTCCTAAAAAGCGTGAAAACTTTGAGATATTAGGATTTGCAAAAGGTAATCCTAACGAAGTTTATGTTAACGCCAACTTAGGCGAAAATACGACTGGCATTTATATTTACAATATTAAAACAGGTCAGTATTCTGAACGTCAATTTGGTCTTAAATCTGTAGATACAGACGGTGTTATACTTGATACCGACGGCACTTTACAAGGCTTTCGCTATACAACCAAGCAGCCTAAGTTTTATTTCACAGACCCAAACCTTCAAGCACTTAACGAATCTGTTGCTTCTTTATTTAAAGATAAGTTTGTACAAATCATTAGTAGCTCTGATAACGATAACGTATTAGTGGTGAGAGTATCTGCTGACGATAACCCAGGCAGCTATTACATTGTTACTAATAAGCAGAAGCTGACTAAAATTGGTGACCGACTTCCGTTTATTGATAAAAGTAAATTAGGATCCGTTAAATATATCTCTTATAAAGCAAGAGATGGACGCAAAATAAAAGCGTATGTAACCATCCCTGCGACTAAAGGTCCTTACCCTGCGATAGTACTTCCTCACGGTGGTCCTTGGGTGCGTGACTCTGTTGTATTTGATGACTGGGCGCAGTTACTTGCCTATCATGGTTACGTAGTTATTCAACCAAACTATCGTGGATCTACGGGGTACGGTCTGGAGCATTGGATAGCCGGTGATAATAACTGGGGCTTGAAAAAACAAGATGATTTAGACGACGCGGCACAATATTTAATAGATAAAGGCTTAGCAACAAAAGATAAGCTTGCTTTATTTGGTTGGAGTTATGGCGGTTATGCTGCATTTGCTGCATCTATGCGTGAAAACAACATATATAAATGTGTTGTTGCCGGTGCAGGGGTAAGTGATTTAAGCCGTATTAATGCAACTCTTAACGAAAATCGCTTTTTAAGTATTTTACAACGCCCTACGATTACAGGTGTCTCTCCTGTAGAGCAAGTAGATAAAGTAAATATTCCTATACTAGTTGTGCATGGTGATATCGACAGTCGTGTTCCAGTAAAACACAGTAGAGACTTCGTATCTGAGCTTGAGAAGTACAAAAAAGACTTTAAATATATTGAGCTTGAAGATGCTGATCACTTTTCTGATACGCTTTTCTACGATCATAAAAAAGAATTTTATACCGAGTTGTTATCATGGTTTGATAATAAGTGTGGTCTCAAATAATGTAACTAAAAAGTGACACTCATTTTATTTGAAGAGCATTCTTTTGTTTTAATATTAAGTGAGTACATAACAAAAAGGCTTCTAAATTTATTTAGAAGCCTTTTTTAATAACTACAGCATTTTATACCAATCCGCAATAATACTTAATCATTTTGCGGGGCTAAACGTGTCGCTAACTGCGTTAAAAAATTCTCATTTACGACTGCATGGATGCAGAAGGTAGAGCAATGCAGGAGCAATTGCCGAGAACAACTAAATAGCGAATTTTTTGCCTAGCTAACAACACGTTTTTCCTGCCTCAAAATAGCTCACTTAATTAAGCGAATTGGTATTATATATTAGTCTTTAAGCGATTCGGCAACCACAGGGTAATAATCCCAAACTTGTTTATCACTGAGTGAGCGTACAAGCTTGATGTATTCTGCGTGTGTCCAAGCTAGAGGTGTTGCTGAGTTTGTGCCCTCGCCTAATTCATAACCTGCTTTATTTACGCCAACGCCATCCCATACTTGCTCAGGTAGCATCATGCCGCTATTAGCAAATTGCTCTAGCCCTTTTACGTAACTATTTTTAATGTCCGCTTGTTTTGCATCATCTAGCGTATTATTTGCGTTTGCGGCCGCTATTTCATAGTGTCCGCGTTCACCTGTAAAAAATGGCCATACACGACCACGTTGGCCTGGCGTGTTGCTCCTGCTTTCGGCGTAATTAGTACCTGTGGTTTCATCTTCGCCGTAACCGTCGTTGCCATAACGGCGATAGCCTGCAAATGTGCCGCTACCATCGGTAAAGTTAAAGCTGTATTTAACTTGTAAGTTATCTTCAAGCGTTTCGTCGTCATACTCAGGTAGGGTTTTAACTATACTTGAATCGTTGGCACTTCTTACTCCATAGCGGACTAATTCTAAAAAACCACCATCTAAAATCTGCTTTTTGTTAAAACCTTCACGGCCATTGTTGGCGTTAATTTTAGTATTAGAGTTAGCGTCGGTGTCTTGACCTATACGAATAAAATACTCGCCATCGGTGCTATCACCTTTTAAATTACCTTCGGTGGTAAACATTTGCGATTCTATATCATTGTTGTACTTTTTAGCCGTTGCTAAATAACGATCTGCATTTTGAGTATCACCGCTGAGTGTTGCTATGTCACTGGCTGTTATAAGGCCAGCAACAACGGCAGCCGTTGTAGAGGGAGAATAACCACTTTGCTCTTCCCAGCGCTCTTGCTGTGTAGCAGGTGGAGTGATTTGCATGTCGTTCCATAAAATTTTAGCTCTTCCGCCATCAACTAAAAAGTCAGCTGCCGGTTTTAGCATGCGTGCGTACCAATCTTTAAGTTCGTTATCACTTAGTACGTTTGCTTGATGTAACTTCCACGCAAGCATAATCGGCATAGCCGTTTGATCTAGCTGTACCCCTACCCATTCAAGTTCACCGTCAACATGTGTTTTTTGTAAAAACCATCCTGTATCACCATTGTTACCGGGGGTTTTGCTAGTAACTTGTACTTTTTCAAGGTATTCGAAGGCCGTTTTTGCAGTCGCTGTATCGCCTAAGGCCATAAATGCCATAGCTACTTGATAAAAATCACGAACCCATACCGCTTTGTAACCAGTCGAACCCTCTTTGGCTGAAACAGTTTCACCCCAAGGATTAGAAAGTGAGGCAATGAGCGCACCCGCATTAGTTTTGTCTTCTTGCGCTTTTAGTACCATTGCACTGGTATAAAGTAGCTTACCGTCATCGGCTGTTTGCTTAACCATTGTATTTAATGGCTCAAGGCTTTGTAAATAATCTTCCCAGCCTAGCGCTTCACCTTTACCGTTGTAGGCATCAAGCACATTTTGATAACCTTTAGATAAGCTCTGTGCACCTTGTTGCTGGCTTTGCTGCTGCGTTTTACCAAAGCTTAGTGCTAAATCAAATGTGGTATTACTATCGATATTACCAAGCTCTGCCAGCAGAGTGACGTTACCGGCCTTATCGCCAGTGTTTGAATATTGTTTGCTTAGTGTGTTTTGTTTTTTAAGTGAGGTGATGCCATCGCTCACACCTGTAAAGCCTACACTTTGCATTTTGAATGGCGTAGATGATTGCAACGTTAAAAAATTATCATCTTCCCATGCTACTAAGCCTTGCTCAGTGGTTTTTGCAAAATCACCTAAGCCGTTGTTGTTTATATAAGGGTTAACAGCAACATACGCTTTCACGCCTTTAAGTGATGTATTAAAAATACTGCGTACAAACAATGTTTGTCCGTCAGGGTCGGTGAATATGTGTTTTTCGAGGGTAAAACGCCCTTTCTTATCTGTACTTGTTACTTTGTAAGCAAGCGATAGTGGTCTGCCTTTATCGTCTTTATGTAAGTAATCAATTGTAACGTCTAAGTCGTCAGCTTCAGTGACTGTAAAATCTTTACCGGTTACTACAAACTGCATATCTTTAATTTGAGCTTGGTGAATGAGTCCAAACATAGTTTCGGTGATCATACCTTTGGCAATTGAAAACCATACTTTTGATACTTCACCTGTCGCAGCATTGTTATTATATTGGCCGTTTTGGTATTGCTCAAAAGAAGTACCAATTCCGGTTTTACCCGCGTAAGCCCAATATGGTTCAGCACCTGGTGCACCTGGTGCGCCAGGAGCTGCTGAAACTGTAGCGTCAATATTTTCGTTATTCGTATTTTGTGCACCACAGGCTGTTAAGCCCAAAGTTAAAAGAGCGGTAGTAATAAGGTTATATTTTTTCATTGTGTGACCCTTAGTTTGAATTTTTAACGCGCATTACAGCAATCGCAGCAACAACGAATGATGCAGCACCAATTAATAATGCGTAAATAGGCTGGTTAGAAAATACGTGGCGTAAAATAAGCCCTAAAATACTAGCGGCAAGCAATTGCGGTATAACAATAAAGAAGTTAAAAATCCCCATATACACGCCCATTTTATTACTCGGTAGTGCATTACTTAACATTGCATAAGGAAGTGATAAAATAGAAGCCCATGCAAAACCAACGCCTATCATTGGAATAAGAAGCATTTTTGGGTCTGTTATAAACATAAAGCTCGCAAGGCCCAATGCACCTAGTAGTAAGTTAAAGCAATGTGCGCCTTTTAAGCCCATCTTTTTAACTAAGAATGGAATACACATAGCGGCAATAGCCGCAAAGCCATTGTAAGCTGCAAATAAAATGCCGACCCAATCAGCCCCATCGTTAAAGGCTTTACTTGTTGCATCACTGCTGCCGTAATGAAAGCTTGTTACTGCGGCTGTGGTGTATATCCACATAGCAAATAACGTAAACCAGCTAAAAAACTGCACCCAAGCAAGCTGCTTCATTGCCTCTGGCATGGTAAATACATCTTGTACTACTTGGTAAAAACCGCCTTGTATTTTGTTAGCAGCCTTTAATGCGCTTGCTATCCACTGCACAATACCAAACGCTAGTAAGCCACCAGCAAGTAGGTATAACTCTTTTTCAAGCGATAAACCCATTACTAATGCAAGGGTTGCTAAACCTAGCACCACAAAAATAATGGCACCTTTATTAAAGTTGATATCTACTAATGCGGTATTAGTCGGTTTGGCAGTGTGGTTTTCAAAAGCAGCTAATTGCTCAGGACTATATTCTTTGGTTCGCATAACTGTCCAAAGAACTGCGACTAGCAATACGACCCCACCCCAATAAAATGAATATTTAACAGATTCAGGGATTTGCCCTGGCGCAGCGGTATTACTTACGTCAAACCAATTGGTCATCATCCATGGTAGCGCTGAGGCTAATACCGCACCAATACCAATAAAAAAGCTTTGCAAGCCATAGCCCGTAGCACGTTGTTTTTCTGGCAGGTTATCGCCTACAAGTGCTCTAAAAGGTTCCATAGTGACATTGATTGAGGCATCCATAATCCATAACATACCTGCAGCAATCCAAAGGGTTGGTGAATGCGGCATGATAAAGAGTGAGATAGTAGTAAGTACCGCCCCTATGAAAAAGAATGGACGACGACGACCAAAACGCCCCCATGTTTTATCACTCCAATAACCAATTATTGGTTGCACTATTAAGCCCGTTAGCGGTGCTGCAACCCATAAAATAGGAATATCATCCACTTGTGCGCCTAGGGTTTGAAAAATACGGCTCACATTGCCGTTTTGTAGTGCAAAACCAAATTGAATACCCAAAAAGCCAAAGCACATATTCCATATTTGCCAAAAACTTAGATTTGGTTTGTTGCTGTCATAATTATTATTTTGATTATTCATGATTAGCCTTATTAGTTAAAACTGCGCTACTAAATGCATCTAGCGAAAGCATAAGCTTTGTAACTTCTTTGTCAGTGATGATCTTTACCGTGTTTTGTTCAAGTAAGTCGTGTAGCGGTTTATTTCGCTCAAAGGTATTAGCTTGCTCTGGTGTTAAATTAATTAATACCGTTTGTGGCTCCTCACTAAAATTACTAAAAACATAAACAGATTGCTGTCCCAGCGAGCGTACAAAACCAACAACGCGTTCGCTATTGCTAAGTGAAAGCTCTGACATGGTTCCACCTACAACAGCGGGTAAACTATTAAGAGCCATTATTGATTTATAATAATCACGAAGTGATGCTTGCTCGCTTGACAAGTTAGCGCCGTCGAATTTGCCGTTGTTCATCCATGCTCGATGCGCTGGTACACCAATGTAGTCAAAAATACTGGTGCGAGTAGATGTGCCAAAACCTGCGTTTTCAGATCCGTCCTCCCCCACATCTTGAGCAAAATATAATAAAGTAGGTGCGCGACTAATTAAGCTAGAAACTACCATTGCTGGTTTCCCCCAGCGTGCATCACCTGCAAAATCGGGGCTCGCAATGCGTTGTTCGTCGTGGTTTTCTAAAAAGTGCAACATGTGCGATTCAATATCGTTAACGTGGCTTTGGGCTGCAAAAATCGTATTAGCAGCTTGCTTACCCTGCATAATGGCTTTTAATGTGTCGTAAAAGCCGACTTTGTCATACAAATAATCCATTTTTCCTTGCTGAATATACGCTCTGTACATTTTCGGGTTATAAACTTCAGCCAATAAAAATGCATCCGGTTTTTGCATTTTGATTGATGAGTTTAAAAAACTCCAAAATTCAACTGGCACCATTTCGGCCATATCGTATCTAAAGCCATCAACGCCTTTATCAAGCCAGTACAAAGTGATATCTCTAAATTTATACCAACTATTAGGAAGCTCTTTATTTTGCCAAAAAGCGTAATGAGCGCGATAATCTTGGTTTTTTAGCTCTTTAGGTAATGCAGGAAAGTCATAGCTGCCATCTGGCTTTACACCATAGTTAACTTTTACGGTTTCATACCAATCGTTTATATCAGGTTTTGGTGCTCGCGCCCCATTCCCCGTCCATTTTGCTGGCGTTTCATCAAAAAAACCATCAGCTAATGGATGCGTATTACCACCTAAAACGAGGTAACTTTCTGACGCTGGAACCTGAAAAGACTGCCCAGGTACATAATAAAAGTTGTTATTTTTATCGTACTCTTTACTTTTATCATCCTGCTCACCAAAGTCTTTTACTCCTTTGGGTTTTGCTACTGATTTATAATCACGCGCAACATGGTTAGGGACAATATCAATAACCACTTTCATACCATGTTGATGAGTGCGCTCAATCAGATCACTAAACTCACCCAACCTATTAGTCACATTTATGGCTAAATCGGGGTTAACGTCGTAGTAATCTTTGATTGCATAAGGTGAACCTGCACGGCCTTTTACTACATCCGGATCGTCTTGGCTAATGCCGTACTGTGTATAGTCGCCCACTAACGCATGGTGCAAAACACCGGTATACCAAACATGGGTCGTCCCTAGCTCTTTAATGCCAGCTAATGCAGCATCGTTAAAGTCAGCAAATTTGCCTACACCATTTTGCTCTTTTGTACCCCAAGGTACATTTGCGGTTTGTGTGTTACCAAATAAACGTGTAAACACTTGGTATACAACAGGCTTTGTTAACTCATTTTGCGCCTGTTTAGGCATTTGCTGTTGTTCGATTTCATTATTGTCTGAGCACGCACTTGTTATAAGTGCGCTACACAGTAATGCGGGTACATAAACTGATTTTTTCATTGTGTGTCTTTTTGTCAGTAGTGTTATAGCTTTATACTAAAGATAACTGCAGCAAGCATACAGTTGCTGCATACGTATTCACTTAAACATTCACGGCGTATTAATCACTAATACCGTAGCAGCCATTGGCTCTAAGTTAATACTGTTAGTTAGTTTAAAAGTGTGTTGTGTGAATAATGCCTGCGCATTGGCATTTTTTGGTATGGCTTCTTGCATGTAATCAAGATTATGCTTTTGTTTTACTTTGTTTTTATTCATAAAAACTAATACTGTTTGCGTATCACTAACGCGAGCATAACTATAAACACCATTATTCGGACTGAAATGAACGAGCTTACCCTTTGCAAGCGCCGGGCTTTGCTTTCTAAAGTTAAGTAGCGTGCTTATAGTTTCGTGCATATCGCGCTGATCTTTACTTAACCCGACTCCAGTAAACGCATTAGCGTTTTGATTTTTGAACCCACCAGGAAAATCAATGCGTATATCACCATGATCTTTACTCGGCGTATTATCCAATAATATTTCGGTTCCATAATATATTTGAGCAATGCCGCGCGTTGTTAAAAACAAAGTCATCGCCATTTTAGTTTTAGCTAAGTCTTGCCCAAGCTCCGTATATACACGGCTCATATCGTGGTTATCAGCAAACACCATAATGTTATTGGTGTCTGGGTATAAAAAATCGTTAGCTAATGACTGATATACTTTAACCCAGCCTGTGCTCCAACTTTCATCTTCATTTAAAGCTCGAATTACCGCCTCTTGCAACGAAAAGTCCATCACACTGGGTAAGCTTGACACATACCCATCTTGATTTACTTTACCGCGCTGCCAATACGACGCTATTGCAGGGTTTGAAGTCCACTCCTCACCAACAATATTAAAGTGTGGGTATTCGTCCATAATGGCTTTTGTCCAATCACTTAAAAATGCTTTGTCTGAGTAAGAGTAAGTATCAACACGAATACCACTCAAATCCGCGTATTCAATCCACCAAATAGCATTTTGAATTAAATATTCACTTAATAATGGTTGGCGCTGATTTAAATCAGGCATGCTAGCAACAAACCAACCATCGCTAAATTGGCGTTTATCGTAGTTGCTAGCGTGCGGGTCTTGAATTGTTTGGCGCGCATGGCTTGTCGCATTTTTACCATTTTTAAATTCGCCATTAAAGTTAATCCAATCTTGGGTGGGTTTGTCTTTAACCCAAACATGTTCAGAGCCAAAATGATTAAGTACCATATCCATAACAAGGCCTATGCCTTGCTCTTTTGCTTTTACAGATAACGTTTTGTACAACTGGTTTGAACCCATACGTGGATCAACGTTATAAAAGTCTGTGATCGCGTAACCATGATAAGAATAATCTGGCATGTTGTTTTCAAGTACTGGCGTTAGCCAAAGCTGTGTCACGCCTAAATTATTTAAATACGGTAATGCGTTAATAACACCTTGAATATCCCCTCCATGTCGCCCGCCTTTAAAGCCTGGATTTGCAGCTTCTAGCATGCTTTTAACGGTGTCATTTGTGGAGTCGCCATTTACAAAGCGATCTGGGTTAATTAAATATAAAGCATCTGCACTTGTGAAACCTTGGCGTTGCGCGCTATTTTTATCTCGAGTAAATAAAGGAAACTCAAAGCTATGCGCTGTATTAGTGCTGTTAAACTTGAGCGTTCCTGCTTTGGCGTTATCGCTAATATTTAAATGAAGGAAAGCATAATTAGGGTTGTCGGTACGTGTTACGTTATTAAGTTCAACCCCTTTATACTTATCTAATTTAAATTCTTCGTTAGCTATATTTTGCTCATGCACGAGTACTGTAATGTTATTTTTATTCATTCCGACCCACCAATTGGCCGGCTCTACATTAAGTGCATAACTAAAGCTTGGTAAGCTACATGCGCTTACTAGTAAAAGTGTGTTTAAAAATCGCATTATTAAACCTTTTTAATACTGGCTAAAAAATCTTGATGAGTTGGTAGCTGCGCAACTGTTGAGTTTATCAATGTTTTTAAGGTAGAAAATAAATCGCTCAGTTGCTCATCACTTAACGAATCCACAATACTATTGTAGTCATCAGGGATAAGCCCTTGCCCTATCATTACTTGCTGCCAAGCAACCTCAGCAAATAGCTCGTCGTCTTCGCGTACTACCTTGCCTGTTTGCTTAAATAAATTCATTTTTTGGCTCAGGGAGTTAGGTATATCCATTTGCCTACATTGGCGCCAAAATGAGGAGTCTTCTCGCTCGGTGAGTTTATAATGCAAAATAATAAAATCACGTATGTGCTCTAATTCAATAACGCTTTGTTTATTAAACTCCGTTACTAACGCATCGCTAATACCGTTGTGTGGAAATAGCTTAATTAAACGCGTAACCGCAGTTTGAATTAAATGAATACTGGTTGACTCTAGCGGCTCTAAAAAACCACTTGAGAGGCCAACCGACACCACATTTTTATGCCATTGCTTTAAACGCCGACCTGTTTTGAATTTTATAATACGGGGCTCTGTAATTGGCTCAGCGGGTAAGCTTTTTAGCAGTAACTGCTTAGCATCATCATCTGACAAGTATCTACTGCAATAAACAAGGCCATTACCAATACGATTTTGCAGTGGTATTTGCCATTGCCAACCAGCACTATGTGCAATAGATCGCGTATAGGGCTTAAGCTCATGAGTACTTTTTGTTTGTACGGCTACTGCACTATCGCATGGTAAGTAATGAGACCAATCAATAAAACCTGTATTTAGTGTTTGTTCAATTAATAGTGCACGCAGCCCGGTGCAATCTATAAATAAATCCCCACTAATTTGACTGTCGTTATCAAGTGCTAGGCTTTTAACATTGCCTGTATCGCATTGTTCAACATGGCTTATTTTTGCATCTATGTGTTTAACACCGCGCGATATAGCCAACTTTTTTAAGTATTCAGCGTAAAGCGTCGCATCAAAATGATATGCGTAACTCAGCCCAGGTAGTTGGGTATTAGGAATGGTATTTAAAGGGGCAAATTTATGCTGTTTAGCCGCTTGGTAATTGAGTGAAAAATCCCATAGTTCGTCTTCGCACCCCGTAACTTGGCCTTTTAACCAAAAATTATAAAAATCACAAAAAGGAAAGTCTTTACCAAACGAGCCAAACGCATGCATGTAGCTATGCCCTGGCGTTTTCCAATTTTCGAACTCAATACCTAATTTTATTGAAGCATTAGTGGCATTAATAAAATCTTGCTCGTTTATACCCAGCGCGTTATTAAGTTGAACAATCGGCGGTATAGTGGCTTCGCCAACCCCCACGGACCCAATAGACGATGATTCTATCAATGTGATATTAATTACTTTACCTAACACTTTATTAAGCAAGGCTGCTGTTATCCAACCTGCGGTACCACCGCCTGCAATTACCACGTGTTTTATTGGTTTCATATTATTATCCACGTTTTATTAAATTTAAGTACGGTTAAAAAGTTAGGTAAACTAGCTATAAAAAAGCCCCTGTAACACAAATTACAAGGGCTTCTACACACAGTTTTTATTATAGCTTGTAGCTAAAGCCTAACAAGTAAGTACGCCCGTAATCTTGGTAATCACGTACTTGTAGAGCATTATCGCCTGAAAGCGACGTAAACGGTTCCTCTGTCAAGTTTTGTACTTGAAACTGAATTGATAAACCTTCAAGGCTTTCAATGCCGGCCTCAGAGAAGTCATAACCTGCTTGAACATCCCAAATAGTTTCACCTAAAATATCAACTTGTTCAGTGTTAAAACCTAAACCATATACATCACCTTTAAAGGCACTGCGTTTGCGCATACTGGTACGTAATTGCATACCATGCATTTCGTAGTAAACTGTTAAGCTTTGAATTTTATCCGAAAGACCTGGTAGCTCGTAATCGTTACCGTTTTGATCTTCAATATCAGACTCAATACCAGTATGGCTGGCAATTAAACCAAAACCTTCAAGAGATGGATGGAATATTTTAAATGGTAACGCCAGTGAAAGCTCGTAACCATATAAATCGCCACCGCCGCCATTTATTTTACCGCTGCCTGTACCTGATGATGTTGCAGGAACTTCACCTGTTGAAGGGTCAGCTACGCCTGACATATCAATTGCATACGTGCCGTCAAAAATCCACTGAGTTAAATCTTTATAGAAAAACGCAGCAGAGAAGTAACCTTCATCGCTAAAGTAATTCTCGTAAGTAAAATCGTAGCCGGTTGCTTCTTTAGGTTCTAAATTTGGGTTACCACCCGATACAGACCAATAGTTGCCATTTTCATCAGGTGTTTGATTATATGAAGCATTAACTGATGAATTCATTTCATCTAAGCGTGCACGAGAAATTGTTTTAGCAGCACCAAAACGTATCGTTTGTTGCTCATCAATCGCAAGTGACAAGTTTAAGCTAGGTAATACGTGCGAGTAATCATGACTTATGTTTGTAGGTGATGTAACAACCACACCATCAACAGTACTAAATGCATTACCTTGTGATGATTGATCAGTTTGTACATAACGCACGCCCACGTTACCCGTTAATGCAAGGCCACTTACTTCAGCATTAATATTAGCTTGAACAAATGCAGAAGTAATTTCTTCTTTTACAGTCCACGATTTAGTCGCATGACTTGTATTTGTTAAGCTCTCTGCCAGTAAGTCGTAATAACCGTCGTTAACTAAGCCATTTACGTCATAAGCAATCATATCGCCCATGCCTATAAAACCTAAATCAACACTTCCGTTACGGTACTGTTCTGGCACATTAAGCATGCCTGGGTTATTAAGCGAAAAGCTAGATAACGTCATAAAGTAACCTTCTGAATCTTTTGTTTTCTCACGTTCTTTGTAAGACATACCAAATTCAATAGAACTTATGTACTCGTTTTCTAATACCTTTGAAGCCGCTATTTTTAATGTTGATAGCTCATCTTCAATGGTCGGTGCATTAATAAAACCATCTTGCGCTTGGTTTTCATACTCAGTACCAGTTAAACCATATTTATCGTTAAGTGCAGAGCTTGCACCCCACGATAGCGGGCCACCTAACTGTATTAAACCATAATCGCTATAATCTAAGTCATGAGTAAAACTTGCGCCGGTATTTCCACCATTAAATGTATAACCTAAGTTATCTGCAACACCGCGAGCATCACCACGCCCTGTACCTGAATAGCTCTCAACACTCCAGATTTTACGGTCTACTTGTGAATAACTTGCATCAAACTCTACTGACCACGAATCGTCAATATCATATTTAGTATTAAAACCAAAAGCTGTAAGTTCAGCTTCGCGTTCTTCATAATCGTTTCGAACTACTACACGTTGGCCTTGTGTTACTGCACTTGTTATAAAGCCAGATGCTTCATCAACTACAACACTATTTGCATCAATACTACCTTGACCCCATGCAAATGGAACTTCAATACCGCGTAGAATTTTTTCATCTGTAAAATCTACATATAACGCATCAAACGTCATGTTTAATTTGTCAGTAGGGGCTGCTTCAAGTACTAGCATTGCCGAATCACGCTCAAGGGTTGATGAACGTACAAATGGTTTAGCGCCGCCTAAAATTGAATAATCGTTACCATTTTCGGTGAATTCTGGGTAGCCCCATGAATTCCAACGTTTTTCTTGATTTGGTGAACTCATTGTATTTAAAGCAAATGCAACGCCAATTGTATCGTCAGCAAACTGATCAATGTATGAGATAGTGCCTCGATAGCCGTCATCATTACCGTCTGGATTTAATTTACCAAAGCTGGTTTGCTCATACTGCCCATTTACTTGCACAACACGCTCGCCTTTACTTAAAGGGCGCACGGTTTGCATATTAATAACACCGGCAATACCTTCAGCATCAATACTTGCATTTGGCGTTTTATAAACGGTTACACCGCTCATTATTTCTGATGGATAAAGGTCAAACTCTACACCACGGTTATCACCAATCGATACCTGCTCACGACCGTTAAACGTTGTGCCACTTTCATTCTCGCCAAAACCACGAATAGAGACACGACTTGCTCGCCCGTCTAAGCGCTGAGCTGTTAAGCCTGGTAAACGTGCAATTGATTCAGCAATTGAAGAATCTGGCAATTTGCCAATGTCTTCAGCCGATATAGATTCTACAACCTGTGTAGAGAAGCGTTTTGTGTTAATAGACTCAACCACACTGCCACGAAAGCCTTTAACTTCGATAACTTCTACATCATCTTTTTTTATTGTATCTTCTTGAGCAGCCTGTGTAGCAAAGCTTGATAAGCCTGCAGCTGTTAATGCCAAAGTTAATATACTTGGTTTGAACATAGACATAATGTTTTCCCGTTACCCATATTGTGATACCCGCGTTCAATGCTTAAGTGATAGTTAA
This sequence comes from Pseudoalteromonas sp. SWYJZ19, assembly GCF_015864375.1. Lineage (NCBI taxonomy): Bacteria > Pseudomonadati > Pseudomonadota > Gammaproteobacteria > Alteromonadales > Pseudoalteromonadaceae > Pseudoalteromonas > Pseudoalteromonas sp. SWYJZ19. Next base: position 12,773 of record NZ_JADYXI010000010.1, on the reverse strand, counting down.
ACAAGGCGAGCTAATTTTGTTGTCAGGATGAATATTAACGCCAGATTTATTTTATTAACAACTTTATGCATACGTATTCAACAATCTCAATATAGCCTAACATTAACATACATTACACGAATATAATTTTAACCATATGATTTTATTAAAAATAAACAAAACAAAAAACACTGAAAGGGAATGATATATTAAATCTATTCTGTAGAAAACTAATAGCCTCCCTACTTGAATGTAAACAAGATGAAATTAATTAGCGCTGTTATATAACGTTTAAATAATTGCACACTCACTAAGTGTTAAATTGGTCAGACCATTTCTAGTAAAACCAAGGGTATATTTCCTTTATAGTACAAACTGTTAGGTGAAATTTAACTAAAATATGAATGAATAACATAATTGGTAAACATTAAACACACAAAACGAACACCGCTAAAGATGCGCTAAGCGCTTATTTTAAATAATTTTATTGCATTATTTTTAGTGCATACGTATGCAGACTTTTTACAGAATTACAGGCTTCACGTATGCTTTTTGAAAATAACGTGATTAATCGTAATCACAATAAAGAATAGTCTAAATACTGTGTGGAATGACGGAGAAAAGCATGACCCAAAAGCAGTGGTATAAAGGTGCGGTTATTTATCAAGTTTATCCGCGTAGCTTTCAAGATAGCAACAACGATGGTATTGGTGACTTAAAAGGGATTATTAATCGTATTGATTACATTAAAAGCTTAGGCGTTGATGCAATTTGGATTTCACCTTTTTTCAAATCGCCGATGAAAGACTTTGGCTACGATATTAGTGACTACCGTGACATTGACCCGCTTTTTGGTGATTTAAACGATTTTGATGAACTTATTAGCCAAGCCCACGATCGCAACATTAAAATTATAATTGACCAAGTACTAAGCCATACATCAGATCAACACCAATGGTTTACAGATAGCCGCGAAAATCAAAATAACGATAAAGCGGATTGGTATGTTTGGGCTGAAGCTAAAGATGACGGCACAGCACCTAATAATTGGCTGTCTATTTTTGGTGGTGGCGCGTGGCAGTGGGAACCTCGCCGTGGGCAATATTATTTGCATAACTTTTTAACCGAACAACCCGATTTAAACTTTCATAATCCTGACGTAAGACAAGCTGTACTTGATAACGTAGAGTTTTGGCTTAAAAAAGGCGTTGATGGCTTTAGATTAGATGCTATTAACTTTTGTTATCACGATGCACAACTTCGCGATAACCCAGCTAAACCAAAAGATAAGCGCCAGGGTCGTGGTTTTAGTGAAGATAACCCATACGCATTTCAGTATCATTACTACAACAACACTCAGCCAGAAAATATTGAGTTTATGCAAGACATTCGCACATTACTTAATAAATACCCAGGTACTGTATCGCTTGGCGAAATCTCATCAGAGGATTCATTGGCGACAATGGCGCAGTACACCCAAGGTGGCGATAAGCTGCACATGGGATATAGCTTTGAGCTCTTAACAAATGATTATTCAAGTGAATATATTAGAACTACGGTTCAAACTCTTGAACAACGTATGACTGAGGGTTGGCCGTGTTGGGCATTTAGCAACCATGATGTAGAGCGCGTAGCAAGTCGCTGGAGTGAAAATGGCGAAATAAACCCTCAGCAATGTAAAATGCTAACCGCCCTACTTGCTTCCCTTCGTGGCAGTGTATGTATGTACCAAGGTGAAGAATTAGGTTTAGGTGAGGCAAGTGTTGCCTTTGAAGACTTACAAGACCCATATGGCATAACATTTTGGCCTAATTTTAAAGGGCGTGATGGCTGTAGAACGCCAATGCCTTGGGAGCAAGCTGATTCACCTCATGCGGGTTTTAGTGACGTAAAACCTTGGCTACCTGTTGATGATGCACACAAACAGCAATCAGTCGCTGTGCAAACTAATGATAGCAACTCAATTTTAAACGCCTACCGTGAGTTTATGGCGTGGCGCAAGAGCCAAACTGTTTTACTTGAGGGTGATATTGAGTTTATTGAAACGCCTGAGCCTGTGCTTGCTTTTTATAGAACGCTTGGACCGCAAAAAATGCTGTGCATATTTAATCTAAACTCTCAACAAACAAGTATTGATATGCCAACATCAATCGTTAAAGAATACAATGAGCTTAGCCACCACAGCGCAAAATTAAGCCAAGACACACTTACGCTTGAGCCTTTCGCTTGCTTTTATGCAAAGTGTTAATGACATCAAGAATTACACTTAATATTACAGCTGAGTTCTAAACATAAAAAGCCCAAGTAAATTACTTGGGCTTTTTTGTGCATTTAATTTTTCTAATGACTTTGGGTTTTACTGTTTAAGTAGTCAGTTAAAGCAAATAAAACGCCTGACATTACAAACGTGACATGAATAGTCACTTTCCAAAGTAGCTCATCACTTGGATATGCGCCTGAGTTTATAAATACTTTTAATAACTCAACAGCAGAAATAGCGACTATCGCACTTATTAATTTCATCTTTAGACCTGAAAAACCAACCTTTCCCATCCAAGATGGTCTGTCTTCGTGATTATCAATATTAAGCTTAGAAACAAAGTTCTCGTAACCACTAAATGTAATGATCAGCAATAACCCCGCTAATAATGCTGTCTCAACTAAAGTTAGAATACCGACAAGTAACTCTTGATTGGTTGCTGTAAATGTCGCAATACCCATTAAATAAAGCTGCTTAAAAAACTTTATTAACAACAGTACAACTGCAAATAGTAAACCCACAAAAAATGGGGCTAGTAGCCAACGCCCTTTAAAAATAAAAGATTCTAATGCATGCTCTACTTTATTAGCTTGGCGTGGTTTTTTATTAGGGGTGTGTGATGACATTGATTTGTCTTTTAATTAAAAAAGCGACCTTAGCTTATAAACCACTGCAACACAATGCTGCGAAATCCTGACAAGTAAATTACTCATCCTCACGATAAAAAAATTTCGTTATCTTTTATTTCGTTTTCGTTTAAAAATCAGTATACCAACAGAGTTGTTCTGGATTGGGCACTACTGGTTTAAACCTAATCTTAAACTGGGTAAATCAGTCATCACACCATTTTTTTAGGAATAAACGAATGAAAAAAGCATTGCTAGCATTAATCGTAGCTCCACTATTTGCAGTATCTGCGACTTACGCGGTAGCAGACGATGCGCCAACAGCTTCAGCCGAAATGGTAAAAGAATACACAGAAATGTGTGTTAACTGGGCTAAAGATGATGACGTAAGCAATGAAGAGCTAAATGCCTACGTATTAAAATGCGTAAATGATGAGCTTGAATCTGAAGGCTATAAAAAAGTATCTTCTGTTAAGATTTAATCATACCAATTGCATTAAATTAATGTTCTATTATACCGCTAAGAAAATAGCTCAATAGCAAGTGAAATAGCATGACATATAGTTGTTTTATATGAATGTTTTTTAACGCAGTGAGTGGGTTATTTAGTGCAATATAATGACCATTTTTTAATAAAATTGGTATCTCCAATACGCTTAGTTGAATGTACTGCTAATAAAGCCGTTGCGAAAACATTCAACTAAGCACAAAAAAACCGGAATAGACACAAGCTGTGCGTTCCGGTTTTTTTATGGTTTTTTAAAACCTATAAAAAGTTATGAATAAGCGATAACGTGCTTATTCATCTTCTTTTTTAGCTTTCGCTTTAGGCTTTGCTTTAGCTGGTGCCTTTTTTGCAGCAGCTTTCTTTTTAGGTGCTGCCTTTTTCTTCGCTTCTTCTGTCCATTTACCTGCTTCATAATGAGCAGTCCAGCCAGTAGCTTTACCGTCAACTTCAGTCATAACATACTGAGCTTTATTTTTACGGCTATAGCGTACAACAGCAAGATTACCATCAGGATCTTTAGCAGGTGCATCTGCTAAGTAATAAAACTTAGGCGAAATACGGTCTCTAAAGCGTTTTAACTCTTCTACTTTAGGTGCACGTGTTTCACGAGACTTAGGAAAAGTATTTGCAGCTAAAAATATACCCGCGGCGCCATCACGTAATACAAAATACGCATCTGACTTTTCACATTCTAATTCAGTAATGTGAACAGGGTCTTCTTTTGGTGGAGCAGCTTCGCCACTTTTAAGTAGTTTACGTGTATTTTTACACTCGTCATTATTACAGCCAAAGTACTTACCAAAGCGACCAGATTTAAGCTCCATGTCAGAGCCACATTTATCACATTCGATAATTGGTCCGTCATAGCCTTTAATTTTAAAGGTACCTTCTTCAACTATATGCCCTTTACATGCTGGATTATTACCACACACATGTAATTTACGGGTTTCGTCAATTAGGTATGAATCCATTGCCGTTTCACAAATCGGGCAACGTTTCATCTGCATTAGCTTTTCAGTTTCTTCGTCTTCGACATCGGCTGCAACCGCTTCATCGCCCGACACTAAGTTCATTGTCGTTGTACAACGCTCTTTAGGTGGTAAGCTATAGCCAGTACACCCTAAGAAAACACCAGTTGATGCTGTGCGTATACCCATTTTTCGGCTACACGTAGGACATTCAATATCCGTTTCAACCATCTCGTTGAGACGCATACCGCCATTTTCTGGCTCATCTTTAGCGACAGTTAATTGCGTTGAAAAATCAGCATAAAATTTATCAAGAACTTCAGTCCATACTCGCTCGCCTTCAGCGATGTCATCTAAACGGCCTTCCATTTTTGCTGTAAAATCAAAATTCATTAAATCAGTGAAGTTTTCAACCAAACGATCGGTAACTATTTCACCCATTTTTTCAGCAAAGAAACGGCGATTTTCTACACGTACATAACCACGATCTTGAATCGTTGATATAATTGACGCATAAGTAGATGGACGACCAATACCGCGTTTTTCAAGCTCTTTTACTAAACTTGCTTCACTAAAGCGCGCTGGCGGTTTAGTAAAATGTTGCTTAGGATCAAGTTCGATTAAAGTAAGGACTTCACCTTCTTTAACAGCCGGTAGTGATTGATCTTCTTCGTTTTTCTTACGTATCGCAGGTTGTACTTTTGTCCAACCATCAAAGCGGAGCACACGGCCTTTCGCTTTAAGCTGGAAGTCGTTAGCTGCAACAGTTAGTGTTGTTAAATCGTATTCAGCAGGTACCATTTGGCACGCTACAAACTGACGCCAAATTAGCTCGTACAGTTTTTTAGCATCAGCATCTACACCTTCAACATGCCCAGATAACACGGTAACGCTTGAAGGACGTATTGCTTCATGCGCTTCTTGTGCATTACCTTTAGAGCTGTAGCTAATTGGATCTTTTGGTAAATATTTAGCACCAAACTCGTTTGTTACATACTCACGACACATTTCAACCGCGTCTTTTGAAAGATTAGTTGAATCGGTACGCATATACGTAATATAACCGCCTTCATACAAACGCTGAGCAAGCATCATGGTCTTTTTAACGCCATAACCTAAACGTGTACTTGCCGCTTGCTGCATGGTTGAAGTAATTAATGGCGCACTTGGGCGACTTTTACTTGGTTTTTCTTCAACGCTAATTACTTTATATTCTGCATTCTCAAGGCTTTTAACCGCTGCGCTAGCCTGAGCTTCATTTACAGGCTTAAATGGCTTTCCTGCTTGTTTGGCTACTTCTAAGCGTAACTCAGACTCAGTATTTTTAACGTCAGCGTGAATATCCCAAAATTCTTCTGGAATAAATGCTTTAATTTCACGTTCACGCTCTACTAATAAACGTACAGCAACAGACTGAACTCGTCCTGCAGAAAGTCCGCGGGCCACTTTAGCCCACAATAAAGGTGATACCATAAAGCCAACAACACGGTCTAAAAAGCGACGTGTTTGCTGAGCGTAAACCATATCAGTATTAAGTTCGCCAGGTGTTTCAAACGCTTGCTGTATTGCGTTTTTAGTAATTTCGTTAAAAACTACGCGCTTATATTTAGCAGGATCACCACCAATGATTTCTTGAAGGTGCCAAGCAATTGCTTCCCCTTCTCTATCCAAATCCGTTGCGAGATATATTTGGTCTGCATTTTCAGCCAGCTTTTGTAATTCTTGAACAACTTTTTCTTTACCAGGCAGTATTTCGTAATGCGGATCCCAGCCTTGGTTTGGGTCTATACCCATACGCGCGACTAAGTTTGTATAATCTCGTTGCTTTTTATACGCTGCTTTCTCTTCAGGTTCCATTTTACGAACTTCTGCTGGCGTTTTAGTTGCCGGCACTTTAGCTTTGCTCGAACCTGAAGTAGGTAAATCTCGTACATGCCCAATACTGGACTTTACGATGAAGTCATTACCTAAATATTTATTAATTGTTTTAGCCTTAGCAGGAGACTCTACAATTACTAGCGATTTGCCCATAGTTGCCTATTTCTAACCAAATATTGAAAATGTGTTTTGCCGACATAAGCGGCGCGAATATTTATAGGTATATCTACAAACACTAGTTGTTACAAGCTTTTAATACAAACTTTTCAGTATTTACTGAATAAACGAACAATTTTTGTCGTTAAATTAAACAAACTAGTGTTTTTAGATTAATTGATGTGGAATATATAGAACAGAAACAAAAATGCCAACCTAAAGGTTGGCATTTTTAAAATAAAGCCTTATTTACTATCGTAAATTTCGATTCCTTTGGAGACTGTTTTAGTGCCACCAGCCTGAGTAGTAAACTCAAATGTTATTGAAAGTACACCGTCAAATTTATCATTACCATCCGCTTCACGAGAAATACGAACATCTGAATACATTGGTTTATCCGTATTCGTACTTGGAATAATAGCGTTATTTTCGATAATAGATAAGTCGCCATTTGTAGAGGCTATAGATACAGTTGTACCCGCTGGTAGTGGATTACCAAACTCATCTGTGTAGTGAATACGAACTGTAATACCAGATAAGCCAACTTCCAATAGTTGAGGATCAGTTTCATCTGGATCCGTTTCATCATATTCAGGGTTATCTGCAAAAACATTTGATAAATCAACTGCTGATATATCACAACGCTCAGATACATCGGATGGCTCAAGTACTGCTGTAACTGAAACAGAGCAATCTGCTGGTACATAAACAGGATACGGTGCATCAAGAATATCCGTTGTTTTCAACACAGAAAAACGAACATATGGACTATCTCCAGACATAACCAATTCAATTTGTTTACGCACTTCAATTAGCTCTCGAGAACACTCACCTGCATTTTCAGCGGCTTCGCTACATAATAAGCCATTATATTTACCATCAGCAAAGTCATAAATACCGTCATTATCTAGGTCTCGCCATGTTTCATTATGACCACCTCGTGAAATTAACTCAGAACATTCATCCGTAGACGGGTCATAATTTGAAGCATCTGCATCACTACAGTTTGCTTTATCGAAGGCTGCATTTTCATTGTGATCTATAAATGCTTCAGGTAAATCGTAACTAGTATAATACTCACCAATATCAAACAAGCCATTGGTGCGTTTAACATCATCAGTGGTTTGCTCATCTACAAAGTTCTCTTGTCCTTTAGTGACAGCGAGAACACTTACACGTCCTCCCATAACAACGCCATCAGCATTATTTTTAGCGCGTGTAATACCATTTATACAAGGAGCTGCAATACCAAAATATGGGTCACAATTTATAATACCTGTTTTTGGATTAATACCTTCTGTAGTTGTTGCGTCCCCGTCAATATCGCCAATTCGGTTACCCCATTTGTAATCATAAAATGGACGGTCTCCTTGAGAGCGCCAGGTTACAACACAAGTAGCATCGTCAGTTTTACAAGTAACTTCATTGCTAGATGAGCCAATGACACCAGCTTCAGCTAAAATAGTTGCCTCTACACCGTCACCGTTATAATTATTAAATTGGTCACCAAAATATACCGTAATATCATTTAAAACACCGTTATAATTAAGTGAGTTAGTATTGAACGTATTTGGGCTTGCATCAAAACTGTTTTGGTCTGTTACGCCTGAAGCGAGCGTTAATTGAGCCGATACAGAACTTATCTGCTCGCTCAATGGTACTAAAGTAAGTGTTCCGTCTGGACAAATTTCATTGCTTGGTTCTGATGTACACAGTTCTACATCATCAACCCAACACGTTAAATCATCACCTTCAGGTAAATTATTAACATCTTCTTTAGAAATAAAACACGCTTTTACCACTAATGGACCAGGCACTATGCCAGATTCAACCGTTGTCTGAACAAAGCCTTCATTATTTGTATCACTTGTTCTAAGTGACAGTTTAGCTGCCCCCACTGAATCTGTTAACTTGAAATCAATACGTTGCTGCGTAGATGCAAGACCATCCGCATCTATTAGCTTAAATCTAACGATCGATTGAGTCGGGGCGCCGCCTTCACCTGGAGGTAATGCAATAAATGTTTCACTGACATCAACAAACTGTATTGATTGTACCGCTGATGTTTCCACAGGAATAATCGTAGTAGCAGTAAAGTTTTTACCGCCTGTCTCAACCGTGATATTAATATCATCGTCAATACTACAACCTGTAGCTCGGTATGTTGATGTTGCGATACCACTTGATGATTTTACTGATGCATCAATTACTGAGTCGCCGCTAATTACACACGTTGAGCTGAACTCAACATCTGTTGGAGTTAAGTATAAATTACCATCTTCATCTAAAAGTGTTACTTCAATAACTGTACTACCACCTGCTTTTAAAGGAATAACATTTCCTGAAGAATCTTTATTTAGCCCGTTATCAACCTCTAGGGTTAAATCAGCAATACCTACAGCAAAATTAGTTGAATTACTTTCACCTACAGACGTTACAGTAACAGTACCTGCGCCACCAGTATTACCAGGTTGCAATTTTAGTAAAGCAATACCAAAGTTATCAGTAAGGGCTGTCCCAGATGAAGGGAGAACAGAACCTAAATTTGTTGAAATATTAACTAGCGAATTTTTACTACCTTCACCACTTTGCTCATCAATGACTTCAACAAATAATTCACCTAGTTCTGATGAAGAGATAGTATTAGCTACCGTACAACCCGATGCTGCTTGTGTAGGGTCAAGTTTTACGCTAGAACGATTATCGTCCCAGCCTGCGTTACAGCCTGTTAAGAGCTTTACTGATATAGAGAATTGTGCCAGATCAACTGGTGCAGAATCACCTGATGAATAAAATACAGCTGTATTACTCACTTCTGTTGAGTTAGTAGGATTATAAGTTGCAACAACTTGACCTGCGCCTTTAAAACTACCACTAGAGAGAGTTACTTTTGCTTCACCCGCTGAGTTTGTAATTGCAGTTCCTAAGTCTGGCGTTATTTTACCTGTGAAGTTTGTAGTAAAAGTAACAAGCTGCTCGCTAAGTGCAACTCCATCATTTTTTAAAGTCGCTGTAACCGTGCCTAAGTTGTCAGTTGTAACCGGGTTTGTATCCGAATACTTAGCACCATTTTCATCGACAATATTTACTGTTAGAGTTGTTGACCCACTAACACCAGTATCATCACCCTGCCCACCGCTTGATTGAAAAGCAAAAGTACTTGTATAAGATTCACCATCGACTGTATAGGTAGCGGTTACTTCTCCAGCACCGGCTTGAGCACCGGCTGTAAGTTCAACCGTTGCAATACCATCGTTTTGAGTTAATGCACTTGATGGAGACAGTTCACCAATCTCATCTTCTAATGTAAACGTAATGCGCTTACCCGCAACAATTACACCGTCTTGAGTAAGAATTGCGCGTAAATCTAAAGAGGAGGTAGCGGTAACAGAATTTGACTCTGTTGCGTCTGTTTGAGAATACCCCTTTAATGAAACCGAGTATGTAGCAGCCTCTGTAGTGGAATCACCATCACTTATAGAACCGTCTTTTTCAAGTGACCCACCGCCACCACAGGCTGTGAGTAAAAAACTTAGCAATGAAATGCCGAGCAGTCGCATTAAAGGCATGAACCTCTCCCTAGCGTTGTTATTATAATTAAAATTAATTTACACTTAATATTAACCTATAACTTAGTCTAAAATCACAGTTTTTTATTACTTTTTTGTGCAAAATATTTTTAAATAAATACTAACTTTTTCTGTAGTAAATATTTCCTTGCTGGTAGTCTATGGCAAATTTATAAAATGTAGATCAGGAAATATGTCAAAAATCCGTTCAATGAGTTTAACCACTCGCATCATGATTGGTATGGCGCTTGGGGTTACTGTAGGTTTTATATTTCAGGCTATATTAGCTGGTGAAGACGATTATCTAATACCACTTGGGTTATTCTCTTTGCCAATTAAAGCCTTTTTTGTTGATGGTATTTTCCATGTTGGTGGTCAAATATTCATTGCCAGCTTGAAAATGTTAGTTGTGCCTCTTGTTTTTGTATCGCTTGTTTGTGGTACCTGTAGCTTAAGTGACCCTAAAAAACTAGGCCGCCTAGGTGGTAAATCTATTGGTTTATATTTATTAACTACAGCTATTGCTATAACAGTGGCGATTACACTTGCCTTATTATTTAGCCCGGGTGAAGGTATAAGCTTGCCATCTAATGCAACCTACGATGCTAAAGAAGCACCTACCCTTGCACGTGTAATTATAGATATGTTTCCTACAAATCCTTTTGAAGCAATGGCCAAAGGCAATATGCTTCAAGTTATTGTGTTTGCACTTTTATTTGGTGTAGCAATGGCATTAAGTGGTAAAGCAGGAAAACGTGTTGCTACCGTATTTGAAGATTTAAACACTGTGATTTTAAAACTAGTTACGCTTTTAATGAATATTGCCCCTTATGGCGTGTTCTTTTTAATGGCAAAACTGTTTACAACAATTGAGCTTAACTTAATTGTGAGCTTAGCGAAGTACTTTGGCGTTGTAGTGCTTGCACTGTTATTACATGCTTTTGTAAACTACACATTGCTTTTAAAAATATTAACGGGCTTAAACCCGCTTATTTTCTTAGCAAAAATGAAGCACACATGCTTATTTGCATTTAGTACCTCGAGCTCAAGCGCAACTATGCCTATTACACTTGAAACTGCTACTAAAAAGTTAGGTGCTAATAACTCGGTTGCCTCATTTACTATCCCACTGGGTGCTACCATTAACATGGATGGCACTGCCATCATGCAAGGTGTGGCTACCGTGTTCATTGCACAAGTGTTTAGTGTCGATTTGACAATATCTGATTATTTAATGGTTATATTAACAGCAACACTTGCCTCTGTAGGTACAGCAGGCGTACCTGGTGTTGGTTTAATAATGCTGGCAATGGTACTTAACCAAGTTGGCTTACCTGTAGAAGGGATTGCAATTATTATCGGTGTAGATAGATTACTTGATATGACACGTACAGCAGTTAATGTAACCGGCGATTGTATGGTTACCTGTGTTGTTGCCAAGTCTGAAGGTGAGCTAGATGAGAGCATTTTTAACGACCCTAATGCAGCTAAAGACTTAGAAGATTATCATAAATCTATTGACTCATAAGCTACATTTATACAGCTATAAAAAAACCTTGATGCAATCCATCAAGGTTTTTTTCGAGTAAAAATAATTTAACTGAATCCTGAAAAAGATTCTAATCTAAGGATTTAACAACTTAAACTTAGAAAGTAAGTTTATTCCCACTTTATTTACACCACTACTCAAGCCAAGAGCTAGCTTATCGCTCAACCCTTTTTTAACTTTGTATTTAATCTTATAAATTTGGCGCTCATGTTGCTGCTCTAGCAATGCATCATCACTTGTTTTTATAACATCTACCAAGCCTTTATCAATTGCTTGAGTTGCAAACCAATGCTCACCTGTCGCAACTAAGTTTATATCTAAGCTTGGACGTTGAGTGCTTACAAACGTTTTAAATAAACCATGTGTTTGTTCAATTTCTTCACGAAATTTTTCACGGGCCTTATCTGTGTTTTCACCAAATAAAGTAAGTGTGCGTTTAAATTCACCTGCTGTTATTTGCTCAAATTCAACATCATTTTTCTTTAATATTTTATTAAAGTTAGGTATTTGAGCTATCACACCAATAGATCCAACTATTGCAAAAGGCGCTGCAAGTATCTCGTCCGCGACACACGCCATCATGTAACCACCACTTGCTGCCACTTTATCAATTGCAACACTTAGAGGAATACCCGCACTTTTAATACGCTGTAACTGAGATGCAGCAAGTCCGTAGCCATGTACAACACCGCCACCACTTTCTAAACGAATAAGTACTTTGTCTTTACTTGGATCGGCAATAGAGATAATAGCCGTTATTTCTTCTCGTAAGCTTTCTACTTCGTGAGCGTCCATACTACCCACAAAGTCAATTACATATAAACGAGGTTTAGGCTCATCTTTATCTGCTTTTTTACTCTTTGATTTAAGTTGTTTTTGATGCGCTTTAAGCTCTTTTTTACCCAACGTATTTTGTAAAAAACTTTCTTTAAGTTCAACTAGCTGCTCTGATATATCATCAATTTGTATTTCACCTTTTTTGGCCTTTGGCTTAACTGCAGCGCCAACTATTAGCATTAAAACAACTGCGATAGCGATAACAAAAGTAACTGTTTTAGCAAAAAACAAACCGTATTCGTATAAAAATTCCAACTGGTTTCTCCATTTATAAATTTCAGCTAATTTAGCATGCTTTAAAGCAAAAAAAAGCCACTTTTCAGTTAACACCATTCAGTTAAGCATGCTTTGACTTAATGGTGTACCGAGTTTTTGAAATTCGAACGGTCCTACTTTTGGGCCGTTTTCTTTTTTCTGGAAGAATATAACGTTTCACTCGTTCT